>JAVETW010000056.1:0-17849 GCA_034005865.1 Thiomicrospira sp.
GATCTTGGTCGGCGATCCGATTAGCCATTCCAAATCACCGCTTATTCACCGCCTGTTTGCCGAGCAAACCGGGCAAAACTTGGTGTATGAAGCGATTCGCATCGACAGCGAAGAAACCACTTTTCAAGCGGAAATCGCGCGACTCAAAGCGCAGGGCCTAAAAGGCCTGAATATTACGGTGCCCTACAAACTCGATGCGTTTGAAACCGCCAACGCCCTAAGTCCTCGCGCACAACTGGCACAAGCAGTGAATACCTATGTGTTTCGTGAAGACGGTTCCATTTTTGGCGACAATACCGATGGCGCAGGTTTGGTGATGGACATTGAACAAAACGGTATGCGCTTATTTAAAGATCAACGTGTCTTGATTCTCGGCGCAGGCGGCGCGGTGCAAGGTATTTTAAAACCCTTATTAGATAAACAACCCAGCCTAATACATATCGCCAATCGCACTGCACAACGCGCTAAGGTGCTGGGCGAACGCTTTGATACCCATGTGCCGATTAGCGCCAGCGGCTGGGATGACATTCCCGCCGAAGCATTTGATATTATTATCAATGGCACGTCCGCCAGCTTAGACGGCAAATTGCCGCCAGTAACGCATACAGTCATCGGCGCACACAGCTTGGTGTACGACATGATGTATGGCGCGCAACCCACCGTATTTTTAAACTGGGCGCAACAACATCAACCAACTTGTCAGCGCATGGATGGGTTAGGTATGTTGGTGGGACAAGCGGCAGAAGCATTTTATCTTTGGCGCGGGATTTACCCAAAAACCAAACCGGTAATTGAAGAAGTAAGGCGCCTTATTCAGCAGGCCTGCTAAACACGGGTATCTCGATTAAAAATGACTGTTTGCCGACCACTTAATCGTATCGAGCAAACGGTTTAACCAATCGCAAAAAACACGATGCGACGCCAGCCACTGATTGAGCAAACTTGCTGGCTCTTCACCATTCGCACAAAAACGCACCACCTCTAGGCACATCCGCGCCTGCTCAGGCGACAACAGATTCGTATCTAAATACGTCAATTTTGTCAGCAGCACCGCGCGCCCCATGGTCTGTAACGCTTCATCCGACACCTTCGGCAACCAATCCTGATGCAAAGTCCCGCTCAAGCTGCCTTCATGCGCCAAACGCAACATTTCGCCGAACGACAAGCGATACAACGCTTTAATCGCCGGTTTACGCAAATTCAGCGCCAAAGCATTAATAAAGCCACGCTCAATATGATAACTGGTACCAGGCACTCGCCAACCCCTCTAGCTCATCATCCTGAATTTCATGGCGAATATCACGTTGCACATTGGTCGGTGGCGCCTCAAAATCCACCGCAATTTCATCAAAAAACTCACCCTCAATCGGCCATACTCGCACAATAGTGCCTTTCACATGAAAAATTTTGCGCGTTTTGGGCAACAAACAAAACACATCCACCTTATCGTAAATTTTGAACTGTTTTTTGACCGACAGTGCCACGCCGCCCTCACTCAAACTCACATTCGCGTGCCCCCAATAACGTGGATTTACTCGCGGCGAGGCATCCAAAGAAATCTCACGCAGCACATTGGTATGCACATTAAGCAACAACGTCATATTTTTAAGCAACCGAATCAACGTCGTTTTCTGATTCGCCTCATTCGCCAGCAACGCCAAATTATCGTCGCAATCAAAGCTAGGCCACTGGTTGCCATTGGGAATAAACAAATAACTCTGGGTCGATTTTTTCAGAATCTGCGCTTGCGTTTCCAAATAGTAAAAATATTTTTTATAAATCGCCTCTAGGTAAGCGTGGGTCTTTGGCGAATCGTCCCTAAACTGATTGAGCACATCGGAATACTCTTTAAACTGATTCACCCGCATCCAATAACGCCCTTCTTTGAGCACATTAAAGCCTTCCGACAGCGCCTTATTCGCCTCATAAAAAAAGTCAATCGCGGCAAAAAACTCACTCACGATCGACTCAAGTTGTTGGCGAAATCGATCAATATGCAACAAATCATCACGAATGCGCGATTTCAAAAAATTCGATTCGCCGATGACATGACGCGAGTAATACACGATATTGCTCGTATAAATATCCTCGAACGTACTAAACGTCCCTGGCGCGACTAAAATTTTCGTATTCACAAACGCGCGATGAAAGCGGCGGCCTACCCCATTCCAAGATAAAAAAACCGCATCATCATCGACCTGATATTGCCTCACCCACCTACTCCTGCCAACGGCACACGCATTATTTAATCAAAAAGCACAAAAAGTCTTATTGACATAAACACGACCAAAATCAAAGCTAAATTTTAACGGCAAACCGTAAAACGACCTAGTGCATTTTGATTGACCTTGCAAAAAACGTGCATATAACCCTATAAGAAGGGGCTTTTCACCAGGCAGAGTCGAAAGAAAAAAGAAGAACGCATAGCCATGCGTTATTAAATGCGTCACACCTAAACCACTAAAAATGTCGTGTCTTCGTGGTTCAAAAAATAAACCCCAACACGCCTAATCCGCTTCAGCAGCAAACTCGTTTTTAAGCTTGACGTAATGCGCCGCCGAATATTTAAAAAACGCCTTTTCCTCGTCCGTTAAAGGCCGCGCTTGTTTCACCGGCGAACCGACATATAAATACCCGCTTTCCAGCACCTTGCCCGGCGGCACTAAACTATTCGCCCCCACCAACACGTGTTTTTGCACCACGGCGTTATCCAACACCACCGCGCCCATGCCGATTAAACATTCATCCTCGATAATGCAACCATGTAACACCGCGTTATGCCCCACCGTGACATCACAACCAACGATGGTTTTTGAACCTTTTGAGCGCTCCGATTCGTGCGTGGTATGCACCACTGCGCCGTCTTGAATATTTGAGCGTGCGCCAATTTTGATGTCATTGACATCGCCACGCAACACCGCACACGGCCAAATACCGACATCTTCGCCTAATTCACAGCGTCCAATCACTTGCGCCGATGGGTCCACCCAAGCGGAATCCGCCAGTTGTGGGCTAATACCTTTGTATTTTCGAATTGCCATGATTGCTCCTTTTGCCAGCCAACCAGCGATATCATCCAACGCTAACCAGGCCTAGTAATTAATCTAGTTATAAGAGGTTTGTTATACTAGCTCACTTTGAAATCAGGCGAGCTATTGTGGCACTCAAACCGACTATTTATAAATTCAATATTGCGTTATCCGACATGGATCGCCACCTTTACCAAACACTGAATTTGACGGTGGCGCAACATCCGTCCGAAACCATCGAACGCATGATGGTTCGTGTGCTGGTGTATTGTATCAATCTTGATCCGCAACTTGAATTTTGCAAAGGGTTAAGCGACACCGACAAACCGGATATGTGGGCGAAATCGCTTGATGGCCAAATCGACCAGTGGATTGACATCGGCGAACCCAGTGTCGAACGCATCAAAAAAGCCAGCCATCTGGCAAAAACCGCGAGTGTCTATAGCTTTAACAGCAAATCCGATGTGTGGTGGAATCAAAACCGCGACCAAATAACCAAACTGGCCGTAAGTGTATTTCAGTTTAATTGGTGCGAAATACAACCGCTGGCCGGATTAGCCAATCGAACGATTGATTTTTCGCTCAGTTTGAGTGAAAACAGCGCCTATATTTCAACCGACAAAAGCCAATACGAAATACACTGGACAGGGTTACAGGAAAAATAATGCAACCAAAATCACAAGCTAACAATCCATTACACGGCGTGACGCTTGAACAAATGCTCAAGCAACTGGTCGATTATTACAGCTGGATTGGATTAGGCAATCTCATCAAAATCAACTGTTTCACTCAAGACCCATCGATTAAGTCCAGCTTAACGTTTTTACGCAAAACCCCTTGGGCGCGTGCCAAAGTCGAGGCGTTATATATCGCCTCACTGAATAAACCTAACTTTAACACCCCCCATATCGAGGCCTGATTTTCAGCAGGCCTGCTAAAAGGCGCTCATCAACAGCCAACAGGATTCTTGACAACCTCAGATATTTCTACGAATCAAAACTGACTTAAGCTAGACGTATCACACCGCTTGATTAAGCATGATCAAGCGGCACGACAACGAAGACAACGGCAGGTCGGCTTAAGAAGCCTGCGCCGGTTGTTGAATATGCACATCCATTTGCGGAAACGGAATCACAATACCCTGCTCATCAAACGTCAATTTCACACGCTCGATAAAGTCAAAACGCACCGCCCAATAATCCTCGTTATTCACCCACATACGTACGGTGAAGTTCACACTATTATCCGCCAACTCCGACACCGCAACCAACGGCTCCGGCTCCGCTAGCGCGCGCGGCTCGCTCTTAATCAAATCCATTAACACCTGCTTCGCCTTACGCAAATCGCTGTCATAATGAATACCGATCACCAAATCAATCCGACGCGTATCGCGCGCAGAATAATTAATCAACGCACTGCGCGAAATCTGGCCGTTAGGCACGGTGATTTCGCGGTTATCCGTTGTGCGCAACAGCGTATTAAACAAATTCACCTTCTCAACCACACCGGTAATCCCGCCCGCTTCCACAAAGTCGCCCGTTTTAAACGGCTGCAATACAATCATCACCACCCCGGCCGCAAAATTCGCCAAGGTATCGCGCAAAGCAAAGCCGACCGCCAAACTGCCGGCTGCCAACATCGCCACCAACGAAGTAGTATCGAAACCTAACTGACTCAACACCCCAATAATCAACAAGATATACAACGCCACGCGCGCCACTTGTTGAATAAAATCAATCAAAATTTGCTGCAATTTAAACCGACTTAAAATGCCGCCCAACACCCGATTAATGCGGGCAATTACCCAAAAACCGATAAACAACACCAACAACGCAATCGCAATATTAATGCCCCACGGAATCACATAATTTTCCAAAAGCAACTGTGCTTCTTTACTCATATCCAAGCCTTCCAACATAGCCTTCTCCTTTAATCATCCCTAAAAAAATATCGAACACAACCTAGCGAAACAAAGTTTCTGCGCCAACACGTCCGCAACACAGGCCAAATATTGTAGAATAATATAGCGTTTAAAAAGTCGCTTTTCACAAGTTGGCTTCTATATTTTGGATCACGCTTTTCGCATCCGACTTGCAAAGCAAGCAAAATTACGCACTTTTAGCTGTGCGATAAACACGCAACCTAACACCATTCACACATAATAAAGAGAGAACACAACATGGCAAGAGTCACCGTAGAAGACTGCTTAAAACACGTAGAAAACCGTTTTGAACTCGTATTAGTCAGCGCCAAACGCGCGCGTCAACTCGCCAACGGCGCCGACGCCACCCTCGACTGGGAAAACGACAAACCCACCGTTGTCGCATTGCGCGAACTGGCTGCACACAACGTAGATCCGCGCGTTATTTTGGCTGATCCGGATACCCCGCCTTACTTCCAATAACCCCCTGAACTGCCATGCCAACGCCCAGCTCCCTTGACGGCCTACTTGAAAAAACCCAGCGTTATCTGAGCGCCGATCACGTACAACAAGTAAAAGCCGCGTTTGAATTCGGTGCGTTGGCGCACACCGGACAAACCCGCAAAGCCGGTGGTGACTATATCTGGCACCCGGTGGCGGTCGCCGAAATACTCGCCGACATTCAACTCGATCACGAAAGCCTGATTGCGGCTATTTTGCACGACGTTATCGAAGACACCCCCTACACCAAACAAGACATCATCGACCGCTTTGGCGAACGTGTCGCCGACATTATCGACGGCGTCACCAAACTGGGCAAACTGGCATTCGACACCCCGCAAGAAGCACAAGCGGAAAACTTTCGCAAAATGATGCTAGCCATGTCGCGCGATATTCGCGTCATTCTCATAAAACTCGCCGATCGCCTACACAATATGCGCACTCTGGGCGTCATGCGCCCGGACAAACAACGGCGTATTGCACACGAAACACTGGATATTTACGCGCCAATAGCGGCACGCTTAGGTATTAACTCGTTTCGACTCGAACTCGAAGACCTCGGTTTTAAGGCGATGTACCCGCGTCGCTTTAATGTCCTCGAACGCGCGGTAAAAAAAGCGCGCGGCAACCGCAAAGAAGTCGTCGAACATATTACCGACACCCTCCAGCAACGCTTGCATCAAGAAGGTTTCGATGCCCAAGTCATCGGCCGCGAAAAGCATTTATACAGTCTGTATAAAAAAATGCGCAAAAAACGCCTAACGTTTGATGAAGTATTGGATATTTTTGCCTTTCGTGTCATCGTCAACAGCGTCGATGACTGCTACCGCACACTCGGGCTGGTGCATTCGTTATACAAACCCATTCCGGGCAAGTTTAAAGACTATATTGCCATTCCCAAACCCAACGGCTACCAATCACTACACACGCTGCTATTTGGTCCTTACGGCGTACATATCGAAGTACAAATACGCTCCAAAGCCATGCACGAAGTGTCCGAACACGGCATCGCCGCTCATTGGCAATACAAACAGCACGGCGCCGATACCCCGCCTTCGGCGATTGATGTGCGTGCGCAAGAATGGGTGCGTAATTTGCTAGAGATTCAGCAAAGCGCTGGCAACTCGCTCGACTTTTTAGAAAACGTCAAAATCGACCTATTCCCAGACGTGATTTATGTCTTCACGCCGCAAGGCGATATTATCACCCTACCCAAAAACGCTACGGCGGTGGATTTTGCCTATGCCGTACATACCAACCTAGGTCACGCCTGTGTTGGCTGTCGTATCGACCGTCAACTTGTACCTCTGCGCACCACGCTTGAAAGCGGGCAAACCGTTGAGATTATCAAATCCAAAGAAACCCAGCCCAACCCGACTTGGCTCAACTTTGTCACCACCGCCAAAGCCCGCTCGCAAATTCGCCACTTTTTGAAAAACCAACATAGCCAATCCGCTACCGAACTTGGCCAACGCTTACTCACCAAAGCCTTGCGCCAGCAACACATGATCTACAGCGAACTAGGCGAACAAGCGGTGGCCAGCTTAATAGACGGCTTAAAACTCACCTCGTGGAATCAACTGTTAGAAGAAATTGGTCTAGGTCAACGCATGGCCGGCCTAGTGGCAAAACAAATCCATGATTTGGTGGTCGGCAAAGACGACCACCCCGAGGCGAAAGTCGAAAACGCCTCACAACAACCGCTGTCCATTTCTGGCACCGAAGGTTTGGTGGTGAACTACGCCCAATGCTGCCACCCAATTCCTGGCGATGACATTATCGGCTTTATTAGCACTGGCAAAGGTCTCGTCATTCATCGGCAGAACTGCAAAAACGTCAAACACTACCAAAACCAACCGGATAAATGGCTTGATGTAAACTGGGATCCGGCGAATGAAGAACTGTTTGCCGTCGAAATCCAAATCGAAGCGAAAAACCAACGCGGCGCGCTCGCGCTGATTGCGTCCGAAATTGCCAATACCAAAACCGACATCGAGCGTGTACGCTCAGAAGACAAGGACGAAACCTATAGTGTAATGAACTTTGTCGTCCTTGTCAGACACCGCGAACAACTCGACGACTTACTGCGCCACTTGCGCCGTATCCCGATTATCGAAAAAGCGATACGCGTCGAAAGCGGGTATTATTAACCTCCATCAACAAGGAAAACAACCATGCGCGAAGTCATTTCAACCAGCAACGCCCCCGCCGCCATCGGCACTTATTCACAAGCCGTACGTTTTGGCAATACGGTGTATTTATCCGGTCAAATTGGCTTGATTCCCGACACCATGGAACTGGCACAGGGCGACATCGAGGTACGCATTCACCAAGTATTTCAAAACCTGCGTGCGGTCTGTGAAGCCGCGGGAGGCAACTTGCAAGACATCGCCAAGCTCAATATTTTTCTCACCGACATGAGCCACTTTGCCAAGGTCAACGAAATCATGGCACAGTATTTTCAACAACCCTATCCAGCGCGTGCCGCAGTAGCGGTAAAACAACTGCCCAAAGACACCGACGTCGAGATGGACGGTGTTATGGTCATTTCCAGCTACTAACGCCGATGCTCACCCGACTGCACTTATCCAACCTCAAAGGGGTGGGCGAAAAGCAAGCACAAAAACTGCATAAGCTCGGCTTGCACGTCGTGCAAGACCTGCTGTTTCATTTGCCATTACGCTACCAAGACAAAACCCGCCTCACCCCCTTACGCGAAGCCTTGGTCGGACAAGAGATTCAAACCGATTGCACCATTCTTAGCCAACGCCTGATCCCCGGCAAACGACCAACCTTGTTAGTCCAAACGCAAGACGCCGACGGTCAGCGCTTGGGTTTGCGTTTTTTCCATTTCCACGCCAACCAAGCGCGCCAATTTAAAACCGGCGACGGCATACGCGTATTTGGCGAATTGCGCCAAGGCCTACATGGGCTCGAAATCGTACATCCGCAATACCAAATCTACCAAGGCGAAGCGCCCGCGCTCGAAGCCAGCCTCACGCCGATTTACCCCACTACCGAAGGCCTCGGCCAAGCCACTTGGCTTAAGCTAATCAAACAAGCCCTTAGCCAACTCAACCAGTACCCACTCGACGAAGCACTAGAGCCGACTTGGATAGCACAATGGGACTTGCCGCCAATTAACCAAGCTTTGCGCACGCTGCACCAGCCGCAAGCCGATGACGACCTACTCGCCATAAAACAATTTCGCCATCCTGCGCAAATCCGACTGATTATCGAAGAACTCACCGCACAACAACTCGGCCTCGCCCGGCTGCGCCAACAACAAATCCGTCGCCAAGCGCCGCCACTCTCGCCCAGTCGCAATGTCAACGCGCTGCTCACCAGCCTGCCGTTTAACCTCACCGCCGCGCAACAACGCGTGTGGGATGCGATTCGCCATGACCTAAAACAAGCCCACCCCATGCAACGCCTAGTGCAAGGCGATGTTGGTTCCGGCAAAACCATCATTGCCGCGCTCGCCGCCTTGCAAGCCGCTGACGCCGGTTATCAAGTCGCGATTATGGCGCCAACCGAACTACTCGCTGAACAGCATCGTAACCACTTTTGTGAATGGCTCGAACCCTTGGGCATCGAATTGGCTTGGCTTAATGGCCGCTTAAAAACCGCAGAAAAACGCCTTATGCTAGAAAAAATCGCCGACGGCCAAGGCCAAATTGTGGTCGGCACCCACGCGCTGTTTCAAAACACCGTCCGCTTTGCGCGCTTGGGTTTGGTGATTATCGACGAACAACATCGCTTTGGCGTCCATCAACGCCTCACATTAAATCAAAAAGCGCAAACTCATGCGCAGGGCAACGAAGGCGAATTCGCCCCACACCAACTCACCATGACCGCTACCCCGATTCCGCGCACGCTGGCGATGACCCTCTACGGCGACCTAGACATATCAGTAATTGACGAACTCCCCCCCGGCCGCCAACCGATTGATACCGCCGTTCTCAATAATCAAAAACGCTTTGAAGTCATGGAACACCTTTACCAGGCCTGCCAAAAAGGCGTGCAAGCCTATTGGGTGTGTCCGCTGATAGAAGAATCGGAAGCGCTGGATGCGCAAGCGGCGCAAACCACTTATGACGAATTTTGCCAAGCTTGGCCGGATATGCGCGTCGGCCTGATTCATGGGCGAATGAAGTCGGCCGAAAAAGAAAACGTTATGCACGCCTTTAAACACCACCAAATCGACTTGCTTGTCGCCACCACCGTTATTGAAGTAGGCGTCAACGTCCCCAATGCCAGCCTAATGATTATCGAAAATGCCGAACGCTTGGGACTAGCCCAACTACACCAACTGCGCGGACGCGTTGGCCGTGGCGCCAAAAAAAGCCATTGCGTCCTGTTATATCAAACGCCGTTATCCGCCACCGCCAAAGCACGCCTACAAATTATGCGTGAAACCAACGACGGCTTTCGGATTGCCGAAGAAGACTTACATCTGCGCGGTGCGGGCGAAATTCTTGGCACACGCCAAACCGGCGGCTTACAATTACGCATCGCCGATTTACAACGCGACCAAGCGTGGATCGAACCGGCGCAACAACTCGCCGCACGCCTCATGCAACAAACCGATTCACCGCTGCATCACATCCTTCAACAACGCTGGATTGGCCAAAACATCGACTACCACCATGCTTAAACTACAGCAGCCTTGGCAAACCGCCGACCAATTTCGCTTCGCCAATGCCGATCAGCAGGCCTGGTTAACGCAACGTGGCTCGCTAACCGCGGCATTACGCCAACAGTTGGGCACGATTGAGGTCGAGGTGGTGCACCAAGGGCACAACCGCGCATATGCTTGGGAAGCGCACGCCCTACAATGCGAACCATTAATCCAGCCGTGGATTCGTCAAGTCTACTTACACAACCCGACGCAACCGCTGATTGCCGCGCGCACGGTGATAACCGATTTCGACCAAAACAACCCTTGGTTCATCCTCAACTCGCTAGGTAACCAACCCCTAGGCGAACGGCTATTTGCGTTACCGAATTTAACGCGCAGCGAATTTCGCTATAGCTATATGCACACATCGAGCCGCAACGACCCGCTGTATCCGGCACGCTACTGCGTTTTTTATCTCAATAACATACCACTACTGCTTACCGAGGCATTCCTTTTTCTGGGCATTTCGCTAGCAGAATATGAAATATTTAAGGAAAACTCCCTCCCCCTCCTACCAAAGCATTAGAATCCAGCCGTTAGGCGTGATGTTTTTTAGGCGTGATGTTTTTTTGTGGCCAGCTTGCCATGACTCGCTAGTGCGAAATAATGGGAACAAACCGCGCCAAAAACTAAAACACGCCATTAAAAACAATAACAATTTAAAACAAAATAACGGCGCAACGCAACACGCGGCAAGCGCCGACCTAGGCAGCGAGGATAGAGGATATGTTTCACAGTATTAGCGCAAAATTATTAAGCCGAATGTTAATTGTCAGCGTTATCGGCTTGGTCATCGGCCTTGGGCTGATTTTAAAATCCAGTGCCGACCTGCGTTTTAGCACCGCCGAAAACCTCACTGACGAAAAACGAGAACAAACCCTTACCCTAGTGAAGTCCAAAATCGATACCGCATTAAGCACCGTCCTCACGCTAGTAAATGCTAATCCGGGCATCGGTGAACTGTTTGTCCAAGGCGACTATCGACAGCTGCACAGCCTCAGCAAGCAAGTAGCGCAAACCTTCAGCGAACAGACCGATCATCGCGGCTTATCATTTGTTGCATTCGACAAACAAAACCACATTTTTATGCGCTCATTCGCCAAGCTGCCCGACAAAGCGATTGGCCGCAAAGCGCCGCGCGACTTCTCCGCGCTGCTCAGTGGCCAAGTCAAACACAGCGCTGAAATCGATCTTTCCGGTGTCGGCCTGTTTGTCACTGCCAGCGTGCCGGTACGCGCGGCCTCACAAAATAACGCGATCGTCGGCGTGCTCGATATGCGCTCCGGGCTCGGTTCTGTCGTGCGTGAAATGTTAAAAGAACAAGCCTACTTTGTCGCCGTCCTCAACGAAAAGGGTCGCGAACGCTGGGCAGGCGTCGCCGAAAACCCGGCGTTGGGTTCCTATCACCTCGCACATTCAACCTGGTTTAAAGACAGCGCACCTTGGTTTGCAGGCCTGCCAATCGACGACATTACCTCACGCTCATTTACCCTAGCCCACGACAAAGCCATTACCAGCACGCCAATCCTAAACAGCCACGGCGACCAAGTCGGCTACTACCTGATTGGTATCGATATGCAGCATCCCGATATGGTTAATGCGATGCAAGGCGTGAACCATATCATTACGCTGATGCTAATTTTAATCGTCGCGATAATCGCCGCACTCATGGGCTATCTCTGGTGGAGCAGCCGCCAAATTATCCGCGCACCGATTCAAACCATTTTACATACCATTCAACAAGTGGCGCAAAGCGGCAAAATGGACGCCAAAATCAGCAGCCACGCTCAAGATGAAGTAGGCGAAATGACACGCGCCTTCGGCTCATTACTCGAACAAATCAACCAAGCGATTAACGAAGCCAACACCACGGTTAATGCCATTGCACACGGTGACTTTACCCGTCGCATGCAAGGACAATACCAAGGCGATTTAGCCCGTCTGAAAACCGGCATCAACCAAAGTGCGCAACAAGTCGCCTTTATGATGGACGAACTCGCCAGCGTCATGAAAGCCTTGCAACAAGGTCAATTTGATGTGCGCATGAGTCCACAAGTTGCCGCTAACTTCCGCCAACTGGTTGAAGGCGCGCTCAACACCATCGAGCAGGTTATCCGTGAAATTAACCAAACCCTGTCCGCCATGCAACAGGGCGATTTTAGCCAACGCGTTCAAACCGATGCACAAGGCGAGTTAGCGCAGCTAAAAAACCATGTCAACGAATCGCTCAGCGCACTCGAAGCGGCGATGGCCGAAATTAACCGCGTGATGAACGAACAAGCCAATGGCAACCTCACCCAGCGTATTCAGGGACAATACCAAGGCGCGCTAAATCAACTTAAAGAAGCCATTAATGCGTCCAGCCATCAATTAAACAAAATCGTCACCGAGGCCATGGCGATCTCCGCGCAGGTGAATGGCGCAGCCCAAGAAGTATCGCGCGGCGCTCTCGATTTAAGCGAACGCGTTCAACAACAAGCGGCCTCCGTCGAACAAACCTCCGCCACCATGGAACAGATGAATAGCAGCGTACAACACAGTTCACAACAATCCCAGCAGGCCGCCGCGATTGCGCAACGCGTGCAGCAAAAAGCGCAAAAGGGCAACGAAGTAATGGCGCACACCATTGAGGCGATGTCCGCGATTCAAGATTCCAGCCACAAAATTTCCGACATCGTTAGCTTGATAGACGGCATCGCTTTCCAAACCAACCTGCTCGCGCTTAATGCGGCAGTAGAAGCGGCGCGCGCTGGCGAACACGGACGCGGATTTGCCGTGGTAGCGGGCGAGGTTCGCGCCTTGGCACAAAAATCGGCGGATGCGGCCAAAGACATCACCACCCTGATTCACGAAAGCGTGACCCGTATCGACCAAGGCACGCAACTGGCGAGCGAATCCGGCGAAGTGCTGAATGATATTATTGCCGAAGTCGCGCAAGTGGCAGGCATGATAGAGCAAATTGCTCACGCCACGGCCGAACAAGCTCATGGCATCCAGCAAGTCCACCTCGCCATCAACCAAATTGATGCCGGGACGCAACAAAACGCCGCGCTGGTCGAACAAACCTCAGCCGCCGCCGAGAGCCTGACCGAGCAAGCCGGACGGCTACGTGACGATATGGCCCGCTTTCGAGTTGAGGGGCAAGCGCGCCTGCGCTAAAGGTAACATTAGCAGGCCTGCTAGAGTCTGCTGACCACTCATTGTTGAATCACAGCGACACGAAGGACAACATATTTATGTCGTCCTTTACGTATTAAGTCATTGTATTAAGTCATTGATTTTTGCAGATAGTGGTGTGTATCAATCGTTTTGACTAAACAATAAACCTATTGAACGATTAACTAAATCTTGATTGTTCAATCCGTGACAGCGAAAGATCAACTGGCTTTAATAAGTGGCGCCTCGGATCTGTTAAAACCCTCTGGGCAAGCGCCAACATTGCCAAGGCGGCGCAGCCCAAGCTAGCGCGGATTGGTTCCTTATTTTTTTACGTCAAATTTGCCTCGCTGAATTATAATCAGCGAAAACCTTTAAAGAAGCTGAGCCAGATGCCAAGTTTATTTACCCTAGCCGATTTATCGCGTATTCGAAAACGCATTATTTTAATATCGCTACTCGGTATTTTACTCACTGGGCTACTGGTAGGATTCAGTACCACCTGGCCGCTGTATCACTCCTTACGCGGACATATCGAAAATTTAAACGCAACCAACGCACAAGCCCAAGCGGCGGCGATGCAAAACCAAATTGCGCGTTATCAATCCATCGCCAAACAATTCACCAGCCGTACGGAAATTCGCAAACGCCTTCAGGCCTATGCCGTCGGCGAAATGGGTTTAGCCGACCTTCAGGCCTACACCACCCCGCGCTTACAAGAACCCTTAAACCAAGTGCCCGACTTAGCGGCGATGGTGCGCCTAGGACCAAATCAAGAAATCATCACCCGCATTGGCCCACTCGCCGACCAACTTGAAACCCACCCGACTATTCCGCAAGGTTTAGAAGTGATCACCACCCAACAAAATAACGCACGCATTCTGATTCGTACCAGTGCCACCATCTACAGCGACAAAGGCGAAGCCATCGGTACCGATATTTTGTATTTCACCCCCGCCGCTATCCAACCGATTTTGGCTCAATTTGAAGCGTTCGGCGCGAACGCCAGTATGTGCCTAACCAATCTCGCCACGCTGCAAGTATTAGGACTCAACCCCGCCTTCAACGCCGCATTACTGCTAGAGCCGACCGAAGCACAAAAAACCGAACTGCGCCAAATCGCTGCCCATCAAGCCGGGTTGTACCGTTTTTACTCGCTCAATACCAAACCGCAAGCCGTATTTCATCACCCGCTGGGCAACTCCGGCTGGAGCCTGATTGTTCGCATTCCCGAAGAATCGCTGTATCATCGCGCACATTTAGATCTACTCTGGGCGTTGCTCACCATTTTAATCATGCTTGGATTCGGTGCGTATTTAAGCCATCGCGCGATTCATCCGTTGATCAAACAACTGCTAAAACAAACCGATGAAATTCAACAATCCGCCATGGAACTGCGCCTTGCCGCCAGTGTATTTGAAAATGCGCAAGAACCGATTATTGTCACCAATACCGACCTTGTGATTTTGCGCGCCAACCAAGGCTTTAGCCAAACCCTCAAACTTGAGCATGATCGCCTGATTAACACCCATTTATCCGACTATTTCTGTAACGAGCGTATGCAAAGCTTAAACTTGCAACACACCGCCGCTGAGCGTCTGCACTACGAGAACAGCTGGCAAGGTGAAGTGTGGTATCGCACTGGCGACAACCAACGCCTCCCCGCTTTGCAAACCATTAGCGCCGTGCGTGACGACAACGAACAGATTACCTACCTGATTCATATTTTTAACGACATTAGCGAGCAAAAACGCGCCGAACGTAAAATCCACCATCAAGCACACCACGATGACTTGACGCAACTTCCCAATCGCACCGCATTAATGCAACATCTCCATCAACTTATCGCCGCACACCGCGATAAAAACTATGGCTTTAGCCTGATGTTTATTGATTTAGATAAATTTAAACCGGTCAACGACGAATATGGCCATCAGGTTGGCGATCTATTACTCAAACAAGTCGCCGAACGCATTAAACACAATGTCCGCGCGCAAGATATGGTGGGACGTTTGGGCGGTGACGAATTTTTAGTCATTATCGAAAGCTTGCATAAACCCGAAGATGCCAAACGTATCGCACAAAAAATTATCGACACCCTAAGCAGTCCATTTCTAATCGATAGCCATCAAATTAGCATTGGCGCATCCATAGGCATCACCCACTATCCGCAAGAAGGCAAAAACGTTGACGCGCTCATCAAACAAGCTGATGCCGCGATGTATAAAGCCAAAGAAAGTGGCCGTAACCGCTTCGCCTGCGCCCAAGCGCAAACCCATTAGCAGGCCTGGTTATGGCTTTTTTGAACCGCAAAGAACACGAAGATTGATTAACATTACAGCTTCTTTTTTAACCTCTTCGTGCCTTCGTGTCTCGGTGGTGAATCTAAATCAATTCTTGCACAGCCTCGAAGCGTGGAAACGAGGTCTTTAGAGCTATAGCTGCGCAGTCATGTCGCTGCGCTGGCCCCAAACGTCTAACAGACGGTGCAGTTGGTTAGGCGGCTTTCGGCGCGGCGGAGGTCCTCTGCGAGACCAAAGAGCACTAAGACATCATCTTGTTGTAGCACGAGGTCTTGCGCCGGTGCGAGATCGCGCTCGCCTTGGCGTACTAATGCATTTAGCTGTAGGTTTTCGCCGATTAAATTCAATTCGTCAATGCGTTTGCCAATCGCCGAACTGCCTTCGGTTAAGACAATGGAGTGCAAATAAGCCGGAAGGTTTCGGCATTCGTTAATTTCAACGGTACTGCGAAAGAGTTCGCGCATCATTTGATAGCGATCCACACGATTGGCTTGCAAGGTTAAAGCGACTTTTGCCAAGGGCATTTTGAGCGCTAACATCGCATGAGAACCCAGCATTAAACCGGCTTCAAAGGTTTCAGGGATAACCTCCGTTGCACCGGCCTCTCGCAATTCATTCACATGCTTTTCATCCCGCGTGCGCACTAAAATAGGCAAAGTAGGATTGAGTTGACGAGCGAATTTAATGCTTTTTAGCGTAGAGGGAAGGTCGTCATGGCAAATCAACATGAGTTTAGCCTGCGACACGCCTACCGCATCTAATACCGCTAAATCGGATGAGTCACCATAGTACACCCGTTCCCCGGCTAAACGCGCTTCTTTAACTCGCCCGGCATCCATATCCAGTGCAGTGTAACTTATCTGTTCTTTTTCCAACATATGGCCGACAATTTGTCCAATGCGACCAAAACCACACACAATAACGTGACTCGCCTCTTGCGGTATGTCAGCGTTTTCGGTCACGGCCTCCAAGCCATCTTCCTTAGCATGGCTAAATTTAAACCAGCCTGCAATGGCTTTGTTATAGCGAATAAGAAATGGCGCTAAAATCATCGAAAACAACACCGATGTCAGCACAATTTGCGCAATATGCGATTCTAAAATACTCGCCTCGATACCAATCGCCAGCAAAGCAAAACCAAACTCCCCGCCCACGGCTAAGAGCAAGCCGGTACGCAACGCGGTTTGCATATCTAGCCCGGACACGCGTACTATCGCCGCCACCAACAAGAATTTAATGCCAAGCAAAGCCACCGCGCCGATTAAGGCTTCCAACCAAATATCCGGAATAATATAGGGATCCACCAACATACCGATACTGACGAAAAACAGGCCTAATAACACATCGCGGAAAGGACGAATCGTGGATTCAACTTGATGTCGAAACTCGGTTTCGGCCAGCATCATACCGGCCAAAAACGCGCCAAACGCCATTGATAAGCCCAGACTCATGGTCGTCCAGGCGGCGATAAGCGATACAAACAACACGGTCAGGGTAAACAGTTCGGCTGAGCGACGTGAGGCAACCAGATGGAAAAACGGTTTTAATAGATAACGCCCTAAGATAAACACAATCGCAAACGCTAAGACGGCTTTAAATAAGGCCCAACTGAGATCGGTCGCCAAGGCCTGCGTTGATGCGATGGCCAACACCGGAATGATAATAACAAACGGCACAGCCGTAATGTCTTGGAAGACGGACATGGTGACACCCAAGCGCCCATGGCGTGTTTGATCTTCGCCTTGCTCAATCAGCTGCTTGAGGATAATCGTGGTCGAAGACTGAGCAAACACCGCCCCAATCACAAACGCCACCATGCCCGGCAAACCCATCAGCCACAGTATCAGCGCAACCACCGCCGTGGTGAGCACAACCTGCGCCGTTCCGAGCCCCAAAATGGTCTGGCGCGAGGCATAGATTTGCGCCATCGAGAAACTTAATCCAATCGTGAACAATAAAAACACGATGCCGAACTCGGCGATAATTCGCACAAGCTCTTCATTCACCACCGGGCCGGCAGTGTGTGCGCCTAAAATGACCCCCACCAACAAATACCCCAAGCTCGCCGGAATTTGTAAGCGTTGGAATAGCAAAATAATAAAGACCGTAACCCCTAACAGCAAGAGGATTTGGGTGAGCGTTTGTTCGATCATAACCTTGAAAAGCCTTAAATAAATTAGAGTGCGAATAGTATAACAGAGACATTCAACAACCTTGCCAAAACAACAAAAGCACTAAAAAATAAGGCCTCGTTTTAA
>JAVETW010000006.1:0-62942 GCA_034005865.1 Thiomicrospira sp.
GATTCAAACCAATACCATCTCCCCTCCTGCTGTGACGGTGAATCCGGTAGCGGAATCAAAAACGAAACTTGAAACCTCGCCGTCGTCACAACAGGAAAAGTCGGTAACTCAGACCGAGTTGCTAAACGAAGTTAAACAGCCTGTTCAACTCACCGAAGCCGATAAAGGGGCTTTGGAAAAGTTGAATCAGCGTTTAACGCAGTTAAGTGTCGGTGTGACGTTTACTGTCGATGAGTCAACGCGATCTTCCATTGTGAAGATGGTTGATAAGTCAACCAATGAGGTGGTAAAACAATTTCCGAATGAAGATGCGCTTAAGTTGATTGAACATCTGCAAGAGTATTTAAATTCGGTCAATCAAAAGGTGTTGCACGATAATCGCGGTTTGACAGGTGCGCTTTTAAATGAAATTATATAGTGATATATAAGCGTCATTAAAAGTGAGGTGGGGTATGGAATCTGTTTCCGCTTCTTACCGGTTAAAATCGAGTCAAGCGACTTTTTTTGATACAGCTAGAAAGTCGAATGAAGTAAGTGATAAGTCGATGGAAGTTAAACAATCGACGGCGCAAGAGAGGCTTCTCAAGGCGCAAACTTATTCAGACGAACAAACCTCAAGTGTGGCTACGCGAGGTGCATTAAACCCGTTAACCGAAGTGGTTAATCGACTTAATCAACAGGTTGCGCGGTTTGATACCTCATTAAAATTTGAGCAAGACACGGAAAGTGGTGAGCCGGTTTTGTTAATAAAAAATGTTCAGACTGAGGAAGTGATTCGACAGATTCCTTCGGAAATGACATTGAAAATCACCAAACAAATTTCTGATTTTTTATCGTCGGCTTATAGCAATCCAGCAGATAAGTCGATACCAAATTCGTTACTGTTGGGGTTGTTTACCGATAAACAAGCTTAATGATAACTCGCGGTTCCCTTGTGTGTTAGCGGTCTTAGACCGCTTTTTTTATTTTTTCTTCCTTGCTTTTCCCCTCAAGTTTCGTTGGTTTAGGCCGATACATTTTATAGAATAAAAAATAAATGATTGAGCTCGCTATTTCACGTTGAGGCGGAGGGCTTGTGCTAACGTATCAACTCACGCTGTGGGCTGGAATTGACCAGGAGAAAGCAAAATGACAAATGAAATTGGTAACACGCTGTTAAACTCGGTAACAAAGGGTTCGTTTGATGCCGGTAATATGGCAAAAATGTTAGCTGAAGCGGAGATTTCCGGTTCGCGTGCGATTATCGATAAAAACACCAAATCGCTTGAGAAAGAGGTGAGTGGATTAACTTATTTGCGTGCGAACCTTGAAGCGTTTAACACCTATGCGAAGGATTTAGCCTCACCGACTTTATTTAATCAATATTCGGCTACTGCGGCTGATCCATCGGTATTGTCGGTAAGCGTGAGCGGTAAAACAGCACCGGGTAATTATACTGTGCAGTCTTTGGCGTTGGCACAAGCGCAAACCGTGGTGGCGAATACTGGTTACGCATCGCGTACCAGTGCGATTCCTGAGGGTGATATTGAGCTGAATATCGGCGGACAGTTAAAAACGATTACGGTTGGCCCGTCTAATAATACGTTGGAGGGGTTGCAGCAAACTATTAACGATGGTGACTATGGTATTAACGCGTCAATTATTCGTGATGGCAGCGAATATAAGCTGATGTTCAGCGCGAAAGAAACCGGCGCAGCCAGTGCGTTTAGTTTTGCGGGTACCGGTGCGTTAGCTGGTTTTAAATACGATCCGAATGATTTGCCCGGCAGCAGTTTTAGTGAAACTTCGGCTGCGCAAGATGCGCAAATGAGTGTCAACGGGCTGGTGGTGAGTAGTTCAACTAATACGTTTGACGATGTGATCGAGGGGGTAAGTATTCAGCTTAATAGCGTCGGTGCAGCACAAACCTTAACAACGGCACGCGATAGTGAAAGCGCAATTAATGCGGTGAAAGATTTTGTTGAGGTTTATAACCAGCTGGGTACGATTTTAAAAGATTTAGGTTCGTATGAAAAACTGACTGAAGAACAAAAAGAAGACCCAGCAAATGAATATAAGGGTGATTTGGCCGGTAGCAGTTTGTTGCGCGAAATTCGCGGTCAAGTACGCGATGCGATGTTGGGTAGCCTTGATGTGGGTGGGGCGTATAATACGCTCGGTTCAATCGGGGTTACGCTGGATAGAAATGGTGTGATGCAGTTGGATGAAGCCAAATTGAGCACCGTAGCAAATTCGGATATGGATGCGATTGCGCGTTTGTTTTCGAAAAGTGGCAGTTCTGCCGATTCGATGATTAACGTGATCGGTGGTTCAGAAAAGACGCAGATGGGTAATTATGAGCTGATTGTTGATAGTTTAGCCACGCGCGCTCAGGTGACCGGTGCGGCGGCGACGTTGGATGTGAATAATGACATTGTCATTGGCGCCGGTGCGGAGTTTAAAATTAAACTCGATAATAGTGATGAGGCGGTGATTTCGATTGCGGCGGGCAATTATTCAACCAATGATTTTGCCGCGATTATGGAAAATGCGATTAATAACAGCACGGCGGTAAAAGCCTCGGGCGCGCGGATGTCGGTGGCATTTGATGCCTCAAATCAGTTAGTGATGACCTCGGATCGCTTTGGTAGCGGCTCTAAAATCGAAATGTCGGGCTTTGTCGGTTTGGATAATGCCGGTTTGAGCGGGGATTTAACCCCTGCAACGCAAGCATCGGCTCAGGGTGAAAATGTTCAGGGTAAACTGGTGATGAGCGATGGCTCTCAGTTAGATATTGGCGCGTATGCCGATTTAGACGATGGTCGTCGAATTAAAATTTCTGATTTTGCTGTGGTGGGTACTGAGCCGGCAGAAGCGCGCGGTTTGCAATTTGAGGTACTCGGCGGTGCTACCGGTTCGCGCGGTACGATTGATTTCTTGCAAGGTTTCGGCAGTCGAATTTATGAAACGATTAATAATGCCTTGGATAAAGAAAAGGGAACGATTGGCTTGCGTGAAACGAGTATTTCCGAACGTATGGATCGCTTGGAGCAGCAGCGTGAAAAAGTTGATACACGTTACGAAAAGCTGGAGTTGAAATACCGCTTACAGTTTTCGATTATGCAGTCGGTGATGGCGAGTATGGAAAGTACGCGTAGTTTCTTGGATGCAACGTATAATCAGAATAAAGGTTAAAGCCAAGATTAGCTGAATTAGCCTTGGCTTTAACAGGATAAAATGGGGTGCCCATTTGGGTGATGCTAAATGATAAAGGGAGTTAGACGTG
Organism: Thiomicrospira sp.; assembly: GCA_034005865.1. Lineage (GTDB taxonomy): Bacteria > Pseudomonadota > Gammaproteobacteria > Thiomicrospirales > Thiomicrospiraceae > Thiomicrospira. The sequence continues at coordinate 3,266 of JAVETW010000006.1, forward strand.
AATTTAGCGATGCGAAATAAGTTTGCACAGCAATATGCGAATAATTATGTGGAGACGTCCGTAGCGGAGGCCACACCCTATAAGTTGGTGCAGTTGCTGTATGAGGCGGGGTTAAAGCATCTTGCGGTAGTGAAGGTGTTTATTGAACGTCGTGATATGCAGAAGAAATCCGAGCACGTAAATAAGATTATCGGTGTGTTACATGGTTTAAAAGCCGGATTGGACTTGGAGGCCGGTGGCGAAGTAGCGGCGAATTTGTGGGCGTTATATGACTATTTGATTCGCCGTACGTTTGAAGCTTCAGCTAAAAACGATTTAACGATCTTTGCCGAAGTGAACGAGCGTTTGAAAGACTTGAGTGATGCGTGGGCAATGATGCCACCTGAGTATCAAGCCTTGACCCGTGAGCAGATTAAAAAGTTGAACAAGGCGCAGTAGCAGGCCTGCAAAAAGGATGTGGCGATGGATAAGGCGAGAGTAAGTTTGTTAGCGCATTCGCAACTAATGTATGAATGTGCGCTGAGTGATCGCTGGTCAGACTTGGCTCGCCTTGAGTTACAGTTTCTGCCGATGTTAAAGGCGTATTTTGCCGATAAGGATCCCGCAGAGCCTGTGATGCAGGATTTGCTATTGAATTTAATGGCTCAAAATGAGGCGATTGTGGCGTTGCTGAAAAAGGGGCAATTAGCTTTGTTGCAACAACAAGCGCAGGACGAGAAAAATAACCGCGCGTTGCATTCCTATCTTCAAGCGTCTGATTAGTTGTTTGTAGGTTATTGTCACAGACTCGTGATTGATAAGTCAGGCTTTATGGTTTATTTCTGAACGAGTTTATTGGTCGGTCAAAGCTATAAAAGCAAATAAATAGCTGGTAAATCAATGATGGAACACGTTAAAAAACGTCACGTCTTCAGTTTAAAATGAATTATCAATAAACAGACCTTGGTCTGGTTCTCTTTTGTGTCGTATCATCTGTTAGGGTTTGATTGTATTTGTTCTTTTACTTGCGGTGGCAGTTTGCCACTAAGTTGGTAGGCAAAAACTAATACTTGGGCGATGGCTTCGTATAATATTGGCGGGATTTCTTGGTTCAACTCAACTTGGCTGAGCATTTCGCTAAGTTGTGCGTCTTGTTTGATGGGGATATTGTGTTCCTTAGCCAGCGCAAGGATTTGTTCGGCTATATACCCTACGCCTTTGGCCGTAACCTTGGGCGCAGCATCGGCAGTATATTCTAAGCTAATCGCCAGTGTGTCGTTCAGGGTGCGTTTATTTGCGACCATCAGAACGAAAGCGGACGATGATTAAATCAGGCTTAAAGCATCAGCCAAACCGATGCTTTGAGCGCTTTGGCTAAAGTTGTCACCCACGTTTATCCAGTTAAGCTTGACATCACGTGCTTGGAGGTCTTGAACGAACACCAGCAACATTTGCAGGCCTGATGTATCAATCGTTTCGATTGCACCAGCATCAAGGATGAGTTCGTCATCTTCCGATTCAATTTGTGGCTTGAGTTCCGCAAAGTGATCTTTTATATGATGAATGGTGAGGTTTTCGGGCAAAACGACTTGGTTGCTCATGATGTTTCCTCAAAAATTCTAGTGAAGTTACAGTACGCGTGCAATAACGGACAATAGTTTTTCCGGGCTGAAAGGTTTAACAATCCAGCCAGTTGCGCCAGCGTCTTTGCCTTTCGTTTTCATATCGCCGGATGATTCGGTCGTTAAACAAAGGATAGGGGTGAACTTGTAGTTGGGCAACGCGCGTAGCGCGGTAATCAGTTCGATACCGTTCATATTCGGCATATTGATATCGGTGACGATCAAGTCGAATTGTTGACGCTTGGCAATATCGAGCGCGACAGCGCCGTCTTCTGCTTCTGTTACATCATGGCCCGCGGATTTTAGAGACATGCTAACCATTTGACGCATTGATTTTGAATCGTCAACTGCTAAGATTTTTGACATTGGCTTTCTCTCTATCTTATTTTTTGAAAAATTTTCACATGATTTTACGCTTAATTATAGCGGCTGTAAAATAACTTGTGGCTTTTAAATAACGTTAAATTGCTTTTTTGCTGGCTTATGGCCTAAATCTTATCGTTTAAATCTTAATATCGATGAGCCCCAGTTTTTGCGCGTGTTGGCTAAAACTGGGCTTTACCGGTGTGGTGTTGAGCTGGCGAAGGGGTAGTTGTGCTTGTTCAAACATGCTCTTTAAGTCGGGCAGCGCTTGTTCAAAGCGGGCGCGTAGCGGTTCGTTTTCGATATAAAAAAGCCCGTTGAAGTAGCGTTCATCTACCCAAGTTATTTTGCATATCACATCCTGTTGTTCATGTAGGGATAAGTAAAGCATCGCTTCCCATTGGCTAGGTCGGCTTTGCTTGCGAATTTCTATCTGCAGTGGAAAGATTTCTTGCTCATGTCTAAGTGGCAGTTCGGCTTGTGTAACCAAAGGGTATTCGAGTTGTTGTAGTTGGGTTAGGGTTATTTTGTTCAAGCTGTCGTTAATTAGGCCTAACGCGCGCGCTAGGCTGGGTGTGGTGTCTTGTTGGCTGAGGGTGTGTTGTAGTTTAAAGAGTTGGGCTTTTGCGTCTTGCTGTAGGTTGGCTTCACGTTTTGTGAGTTTGTTTTCTAAAAATAGGCCGCTGTTGTCGAGCGCTTGTTTAATACGTTTGCCGTCGAGCGGCCCTTGGGGACGAAGTAGTTGGTCAAGCAGGATGGTGAGTTGCGCCTGTGCTGCTGGCGGCAGTTGTTGCATCAGTTGCGGTTGGCTAAGTAATTGGAGGCTTTGTTGCAACGACATCTGCTGCGGTAAAAGTTGGCGATAATGTGCTTGCAGGGTGTCTTGTGGGGTTGTTTGTGGTTGGATAATCAGGCGAATTTGACCGTGTTGTTGTTCGACTTTTACTTGGATTTGGTCGTGCGGCTTGAGGTTAAGTGCGGTTTGAGCTTGGTAGGTTTGGCCGTTGATTTGTACGCTGACTTGTCCGGGTTGGGCTTGAGTGATGGTGGCGTTAAGGTTTTGGCCTACGAGTGCTTTGAGCGCGTTTTGAGCGCTTGCGTTGAGTGGGGTGAGGTTATTGAGCGCCGCCGCGAGAGAGGGTTGGATTTTCATCATAATCTGCGTAGGGTTTTGTATTAAAATAACTAAATGTACATAATTCAATCTGTTTAATTAATTGAGCTTGGACTCTTAGCATAGGCAATTTAGCAATGAGCGTAAATGAATTTGACTTTAGTGACAAGGATTTTCAGCGTGTTAAGGCGATGGTGTATCAGTTTGCCGGCATTGATTTGAATGAGTCCAAAAAGAACTTGGTATATAACCGTTTGGCGAAGCGTATTCGCACCTTGGGAATGAGTCGGTTTAGTGATTATTTGGATTATGTCGAGGCGCAGGGGGAGGAGGAGTTTGTTAATCTTATCAATGCCATTACCACTAACTTGACCTTCTTTTTCCGTGAAATTCATCACTTTGAGTATTTGGCATCGCACGTTATTCCACATTTGTTGGAGAAAAATAAGGCGACAAAGAAAATTCGTATCTGGTCGGCTGGGTGTTCTACTGGTGAGGAACCCTACTCTTTGGCGATTGTGTTAAAAGAAGTTGTCCCGGCCGGTTGGGATGCGCGCGTATTGGCGACTGACCTGGATACGACGGTGGTGGATACGGCGCAAAACGGCGTGTATAACATTGAGCGTTTAAAAGGCGTGTCGGAGGCGCGCAAAAAGCGCTGGTTTTTAAAAGGCTCGGGCGAGCGCTCAGGGTTGGTAAAGGTGAAGCCGGAGTTGCAGCAGATTATTGATTTCGGGCAGATTAATTTAATGAACGATTGGCCGATTCGCGACAAGATTGATGTCATATTTTGTCGTAACGTAGTGATTTATTTCGATAAACCAACTCAGTCGCGGTTGTTTAATCGTTATGCTGATTTGTTGCCTGAGCAAGGACACTTGTTTATCGGACATTCCGAGTCTTTATATAAGGTATGTGATCGTTTTGAGTTATTGGGTCAAACGATTTATCGCAAAATTCGTTAAGCTTGGCCTGCGTGCCATTTTGAGTTGGAAATAAGATGAATAAAATTAAAGTGTTAGTGGTGGACGATTCGGCCTTGGTGCGCCAGATGATGCAGGAAATGCTTAATAGCGATCCGCAAATAGAGGTGGTTGGTGCGGCCTCCGACCCTTATGTGGCGCGCGATATGATTAAGCAGTTGCATCCCGATGTGTTGACTTTGGATGTGGAGATGCCACGCATGGATGGGGTCAGTTTTTTACGCAATTTAATGCGTTTGCATCCGTTGCCGGTGGTCATGGTGTCGTCGTTGACTGAGCGTGGTGCCGATGTGACTTTGGAAGCGATGGATTTGGGTGCGGTGGATTTTGTCACCAAACCAAAAATTGATTTGGCGCATACATTTGAAAATTATGCTGAAGAAATTTGTCGTAAAGTAAAAATGGCCTCGCGCGTGTCGCGCGATATGTTGGCGCGTCAGTATGCGCGTTATGCCGCTAACCGTGAAGCGAAACCTAAAGTAGAAGTCATGCCGACCGTTAAAGTAACCGAGAAGCTCAGCGCAGATGCTGTTATTCAAAAACAAACTACACCAGCCAAACATTTTAAAACGACGGATAAAATCATTGCAATCGGCGCGTCAACGGGGGGGACGGAGGCGATTAAAGAGGTGTTGATGCGTTTGCCGGCGACTTGTCCGGGGATTGTGATTTCACAGCATATTCCGGCGGCGTTTAGCGAGCCGTTTGCAAATCGTATGAATACCGTGTCGCCGATGACGGTATTTCATGCGCAGGACGGCCAGCAGATTTTGCCGGGTCATGTTTATATTGCGCCGGGCGATAAACATTTATTGGTTGAGCGTGACGGGGCGCGTTATGTGGTGCGCTTAAATGACGGGCCACCGGTAAATCGTCATAAGCCTTCGGTGGATGTGATGTTTCGATCGGTTGCGCAAAATTGCGGTATTAATGCGGTGGGTGTGATTTTAACCGGCATGGGAGCCGATGGCGCGATGGGGTTGAAGGAAATTCAAGAAGCGGGCGCCCCCACGATTGCGCAGGATCAAAAAACCAGCGTAGTGTGGGGAATGCCGGGGGAGGCAGTGAAGTTGGGAGCGGCGGACAAAATTTTGGCCTTGGAAGCGATTCCAAAGCAGATTTTGGAAATGGTTTCTCGCTGAATGGCATAAAGTATGCTTTAATTGCGGCTATTCCCGCCATAAAATTTTGCTGAGGACAAAGCATGGAACAACTTATCAAACCTTACTGGCCGGCTTGGTTGGTAACGTTCATCGGTATGAGTATTGCCTGGTTGGACATTCCGTTTATTGGTATCGCTGCGGTGTTGCTGGTGGCGCTGGTGTGGGCGCGCGTGGCGATGACGAATGCAAAACCGGTGAGTGCTGCGCCGCCTACCTTACAGTTGCCGACGGCGCGATCTAGCGCGGAAGCGATGGTGACGGTGAAGGAATCCAGCGGTACGTTGCAGTTAATTATGAGTGACGTGGATGCCGTCATCGACCAAGAAGTGGATGTGGTGCGAACCGAGTTGCTTCAGGTAAAAGATTTAGTCGCCGAATCGATTGAAACCTTGAATAATAGCTTTACCGGATTGCATGAACAAACTAAAGATCAATATGAATTGGTTTTGTCGCTATTAGCTAATCTTGGTGGCGGTGGCGATGGCATGAGTATTGAAACCTTTTCGGTCGAAACCAAGCAGGTCTTGCAACAGTTAATCGATATGATTACCAACGGCAGTCAGCGCAGCAGTCAAACCGTGCATAAAATTGATGACATGGTGATGCAGATTGAGGCGATTTTTACGTTATTGGAAGACGTAAAAGGGATTGCAGATCAAACTAACTTGTTGGCGTTGAACGCAGCGATTGAGGCGGCGCGTGCCGGTGAGGCTGGTCGCGGATTTGCTGTGGTGGCCGACGAGGTGCGTAAATTGTCGTTAAACTCGAATCAGTTAAACGAGCAGATTCGTCTGAAGGCACAAAAGGCTCGCCAAACGGTCGATCAGGTGCGCTCAATCGTCAGTGAGATGGCGAGTAAGGATATGGAACAAGCGTCCACCTCGCAAGCGCGTGTGAATGAGATGTTGCATGATTTAGAGTCGATGAACAAAACAATTTCAACGAAATTGGGTGATGTGTCCGGCTTAATTAGTGGTATTGAGCGCAGTGTGTCGAATGCGGTGCGTTCGTTACAGTTTGAAGATATTGTGCGCCAGTTGGTTGAGCAGGTGATGAACCATTTAGAGAATTTGCACGACTTTTCCCGTCAAATCAATTTGTATTTAGAAGAGAGTAAGGAAAATCCGGCTTCGTCTGCACAAGAATATAAAGATCGGTTGGAGGAGTTCCGTCGCACTATCCATGACCAGCGCGAGGATATCGAAGCTAAACGGATGCGACGTGTCAGCACCGGCACGATGGAAGAAGGCGAAATTGAAATGTTTTAGTGGTGTTTAGCAGGCCTGCTAAACAGGATTTTGCTATAAAAAAGCCCCGAACTCGGGGCTTTTTTATAGGTGCTGCGCTTGAGATGGTTTAGGGGGCGTTATTTCATTCCGCCCATTTGGTCGTTCCAAAGGCTGCCAAACAGGAGGCTAAAAAATAAGCCAGTAAAAAATACGATATACCAATAACGGCGCATTTTTTTATCCTGCGCATAGGCTTGTGGATCGGTTTCTTCTTCTGGCCTGTCTTTAAAAAACACCAGCATTAAGCCCATCGCGCCGATAAAGCCGGCAATATTGGCAAAGTAGTGGATATCCGTGGCATAGGAAGTGATGCCGAGCGCGAGAATGGCGAGATAAGTGGCCAGTAGTTTTTTCATTGAAGTATGGTGCATAGGGCATTCCTTTTGTTAAACGCTGTTTATTTTAGATAACTTGAACTAAGATCGGGAAGTATTTATGTTGAAATTAATCTTTTTTGTCCCTGCAGATGCGCTAGAGGCGGTAAAGCAGGCCGTATTTGCACAGGGTGCGGGTAAATTAGGTACGTATGATCAGTGTGCGTGGCAAACGTTGGGCACGGGACAGTTTCGTCCTTTGGCCGGAAGTCAGCCGTTTATTGGTGAACTTGGTGTGTTGGAGCAGGTAGCTGAGTATCGAGTAGAAACCCTTGTTGAGGCGCATTTAATTTATCACGTAATTGCGGCGTTAAAACAAGCGCATCCTTATGAAGAACCGGCGTATGAGGTGATACGATTGGAGGCTTTTTAAAAGCGGTAAATGCTCATTTTAATCAAGAAGGTATTTAGGGTGTGTTGACCATGCAGTTTTGAACCACAGAGACACGAAGGCACGAAGTTTTTTAAGTATTAAGTTATTTATTTTTGCAGCTATTTGTTTGTATCAATGGGCTTTAGGGGTTCTTACGTGCGAAGGGCTATATGATTTTCAAGAAATTAATAATTTAATTAAGCGTTTATGCTAGGTTTTAAACAGGCCGTTGGTAACGTGTAGTTTTAGTTAATCGTTGTGTACGGCTTAACGGTCTTGAATCAGCGAGACCGTTAAGCAAGCGCGCTAGGGTTAATGTCCGCCCATATGCTGGCCTTGTCCTTGGCCGCGATTCATGCCCATGCCCATGATTTTTTTCACCGGTGCGCTGACACGTGTTTGGCTGCCGTCTTTAAAAAACAAATCAATTTCAACTAGGTCGCCCTCTTTGAGCGCGCGAGTCGGGCCAATCAGCATGATATGCAGTCCACCGGGCTTAAGCTCGGTTTGACCATTCGCTGGAATCACGATTTCGGCAATTTCGCGCATACGCATGACGCCGTTGTCGTGGATATGGGTGTGAAGTTCAACCGTTTTGGCGGCATCAGAGGCGGCTTTGATAATAATGGCCGGTTCGTCAGCGGTGTTTTCAAAGGTCATAAAAGCGCCGGTAGCTGGCGCGGTGGGCGGCATTTCGCGCACATAAGGATTGTCGATTAAGACCTCTTTTGCTTGATTGGCTTGCACGTTAAAGCCGGTTAGACCAACGAATAACAGGGCGAAAGTGGCAAATTTCTTTTTCATCATAAACTCCTAAGGATTTAAATAGCGATTAACGGTGTCGATAAATTGAGTTGGTGAAGCCGCATGAGGCAGTTGTTCACGCAAAACGCCTTGTTGATCGACGACGTAGGTAAAGGCGGAATGGTCAACAGCGTAGTTTTCTTTGCCGTCGTCTATTTTTTGGTACACCACACCGTAACGGCGAGCAATTTCAGCGATGGTATCGGCCGAACCGGTTAAACCAATCATATTGGCATCAAAGTAATTGATATATTGTTGCAAACGTTCCGGGGTATCGCGTTCGGGATCGACGGAAATAAACAGAATGGCGAGTTGTTGTTTTTGTTCGTCGGACAGTTGGTGGTACGCCATCGACAAATTACCAAGGTTGGTTGGACAGATGTCGGGACAGAAGGTATAGCCGAAATAAACCAGCGTTAATTTGCCTTTAAAATCACTGAGAGATACATCGCCTTTAGGCGATTGCAAAGTAAAGTCGCCGCCCGGTGGCGCGTCGAGGCTAATTTTTTGCGCACTGGGGTGGGTGTTATTCGGTTTTAAGCTGTAGATCAGTGCGTAGCTTCCAGCGAGAAACACGCCGAATGCGAGCAGCAACAGTAAAAAGACACGGTTAAATTTTTTTTGTTCCATGTGTTTTCCTTTTTAATTGTCGATAAAGTTGAGGTCGAACCTCGGTCTTATTCGACACAGGTTGTAAAAACGCCAAAACCGCCCTATCAAATTTGATAGGGCGGCAGTTTTTTCGGTTTATTCTACTAGAACTTCGCTTCGACACGCGCCCAAATATTACGTCCGGGTTCCATGACTTTATAGTTAGTGCCCGTTACGGAATCGGTGCGATTGACGTGCGTGAAGTAAGCTTGGTCAAATAGGTTCGCTACCCCGGCTTGCAGTTGGAAGGTTTTGTTCAACTGATAACCTGCATACAGATCCAGTGTGCTCCAAGCGGGTGCTTTTTGCTCATTGTATTCGCGATTGACGGTCGATTGCTCGCTAGCGAAGTTAAAGCGCGAACCGGCATACCAGTCGTTGCGATTATATTCTACGCGCACATGGCCGTTAAGTGGCGCCATGTCGCTCAGGTTGCGGCTTTGTGTGGTGTTGCGACCTTGGGTGAAGGCGAGTGCCGAGCCGATTAACCAGGCCTGGTTAAAGCGATAGTCGATATCAAATTCCGCGCCATAGATTTCGGCATCGATATTGACATACACGCCTTGGTTGCCGGTCATTTTCGCTAATGTCTGGTTTTTCGCATAGTCACGCAGGATATAGTCGCTCACCTTGTCGTAATAAGCGTTGATGCCCCAGTTGAGTTGCTCGCTGGTTTGGCGTAAGCCTAGGTCGAATTGCAGGTGTTTTTCTGCTTTTAAGTCGGGGTTTCCTGTCCAGTCGGCGCGCGCCATAAAGCGTTCGGTTTCGTCTGCGGTGCGTGTGGTTAGGCTCAGGCCTGCAAACCAACGATAGCTACCGCCAAAGCTTTGCTCATAGCGCAGCAAGCCGTTCCAGTTGGTTTCGTCGATGGCCGTTTTGCCGGAGTAACCGTTGTAGGCGGCGTTGTATAGGTCAACGGGTCTTCTTGGTTGCGGGGCAACGGTGGTGTTGTTCGGCGTTTTAAACGCATCGCGTGCTTTGGCGTGAACCTGGTCAACACGCAGCGCATAAATCAGGTTTTGCTGCTCTGACAAAGCGGTATTCGCTTCTGCAAACAGGCTGTTTTGCTCGGTTGTAGCGTCCGGCCACATTAGCCATTGCGAACGATTGAGTTGCATTCCGGTAGAGCGATTGTACATTGTGGCTTTTTTCTCCACGGTTTGTAGCAGTATGCCATAATCGAGTTGCGTCGAAGCGAGATGGCTGGTGAGTTTGAGTTTGGCACCTTTGCTGGTCGTTTCGGTCGGCACTTCCATTTTCATCATCGGGTTGGCAACCGGACGTAAATTATAGTTGTCCATGCTGTGTTCAACGCTGGAAATATAGACGCTGGCTTCGATCGCGTTAATCGGCCCGTTGAAGTTTTTACCTTCGTAGCTTAAACGCGTCATGCGACCATCGGATTTGGGCGCGTCCATGCCTGCGCCTTGGAAAAGCGCATCTTTGGTATTGGCGATTTCATGCGACAGTTTGATGTGGTGGTTATCGCTCGGAGTCCAGCCTAGGTCAATATGACCTTGAGTGGTTTCGTAGCTGGAGCGCACCTCGTTGTTATTACCGTCTTTGTAATTGTCTGCTGACTTATTTGAGCCTTGGAAAACAATATAACCCTGTTCGCCACCGGCGGCGACCTGCGCGCCGATATCACGGGTTAAACCGTTGGAACCCGTTGCGCCATAAATACGGCCTTGGTAAGGTTTGCCTTCCTCGAAGGTTGGTTTTTCACGCTCAAGCAATACCGTACCGCCGGTACCGCCTACGCCATATTGCAAAGATTGCACGCCTTTAATCACGGTAATGTTGTCAAAGCTGTTGAGTTCGGTGTAAGCGGTGGGCGGATCCATGCGATTTGGACAGCCGCCTTCGATTTTGCCGCCGTCGATTAAAATATTCACCGCTGATTTGCCTTGACCACGAATCAAAATATCTAACCCATGTCCGCCTAAACGCTGTGCATCAATGCCGTTTATTTCACGTAACAATGCACCGGACTCGGTATTACCCGTCTGCTTAATTAAATCGCTGAGCGCTTGGGTTTGTTCATTTGGCGCCGCCATTTCTACGCTAATGGGTGCGAGCTCGCTTTGCGCAAACGTCGATGATGACAGCGTGCTGAGTATGGCAAGGGTAAGAATTTTATGTTTCATGCGAGTTCCTTTTAGTTTTTTATAAATCACGCAGGCATTGTAAAAGTAAGCCAATGAAAGAGTATTGAGAAAGTATTGAGATATTGGCAGGCCTGCTGTTGTGGTGCGCTATTGCGCTTAAACTATGTTTGCTCGAGCGCAGAAAGGTTTTACGCTGGTTGAACTTGGCGTTGAAAAAGTGTGTTTTAGCCGCTACGAGTAGTGTGATTAAGTCAATTTAATAAGGAAGTGAGGGGTAAGGTTAAGAATGAGATGGTTTAGAGATGTTTAAAAACCTCTGAAGCCCTTATTAAATGGGCTTTGGGAGAAGTTTAAACTAGAATTATAGAATGCGATAAATTAGGCCAAAAATTACAGTTTTGCCGTCATTTTGCGTTCAAAGTGATAATAAATTTTGAAGGTTTTTCTTAAATCGCTTGTGGATAACATCCATTTTTAGTGCAATGCACGATCGATATAATCTGCAATTTCATCCAGAATTTTGGTTTCATCTTCGGTGCTAATACCTAAGAAAGGTCTTGCTGGAATATCACCCCACGGCGTCGTTCGTTTACCAGGCTTTGTGAACTGGCCTTTCTTAGCACCGAATTGTTGAGTAGAGGCATACTTTTCGGTACTGCCGATCGATAGACTGTCTTTGCTTACCTCCTTAAAGATTTGACTTTTTAGAGTACCAGCGTCAATTAACGGCTGATTTCGCCCCTTGCGTTTAACGGTGACAGGCGCGTTTTTAGCCCAAGGGGAGCCATCTGGTGCGACACCGGATGTAAATCGTTTTTTCGTTGATTCGATAAGTTGCTCACCAATCTGGCTAAAAAGTGGTTGCAGATTATGACTGGCAGCTGCCAGTTCATTGAGTGCGCGGATAACGGTTTCATTTTCAACTTTGATTTCAATCATGGCTCAGCCTTTTGTTATAATTAAGTCGCGTGAGGTGCAATGTGGTGTTGCAAGTGTCTGCGATAACATCAATATGCGTCTCGGTTTGGGCACATCAAATTCCTGACGGGAAGCCTCACGCATCCCCATCTTTTAAATCCATTGCGTAGATCAACTCACCAATCCGTTGCCGGTTCGTTTTGCGGCTATCGGTGTGCATCATATTCCAGAAAATCGAACCATCTTTATTAACCCGGATAGATACCAGCAAATCGGTTTTACCTTCAAACAAGCCAATATATCTACGTCGCAAAGAATCCTCGTATTGAGTATTCCAAATTTCAAACGGATTCATCAGGGTCGGTAGAATAAAATTGGCGTATCGTTCGCGTCGATCGGTTTCCTTTTCAACCATGTGCTCAAGCAGATCATAATGAATAATGGCTTTTTCAATCGGCGTGTCGATCACACGCGTCGGTTGTGCTGCACTCACACCTAAAACCGTTGCCAGCAAATCATGCGCTTCTTGGCGCGTTTGTTTGTAATCTAATATCTCTGGCATAGCCAACTTAAATGCCGCATCCACCGCACGTAAATCTGGGCGATTGATATCTTGCCAGCTCCGTTGATTGGCTTTTGGCTTTAAGCAGTTGACTGTTTTGTTCGTTAAGCCGGTAATATCAAAATCCAGACAATCCGGCGTGGCCGCGTGCTTGTCAAAGTGATGCAGGACACTGCGTCCGGGTGCATAGTCCCAATTCTTGTCGATACCAAACGGCGTGCCGGTTTTCGGATTGATTGCATCCCAGTCATCCGGCAAAGCTTTATCCAGATCACCGCCAAGACGGCGAGCACTGCGCTCGGTTAAAGCCCCAACCACATAGCAGTCACAACCAAACCCTTGTGGCGGATAATGTGCTTTCCAGAATGGATGCCCTTTTGGTAGAGCCAAGCCATCCCAAGACACATGATGCGGACGTGGATAACGTTGACCGTCAAAGTGCTTGTAAATCCATATTGGAAATTCTTGAAGCTGAACGAATCGACCAGCGCTATAGCTCGTCTGCATATTGGTGCGGTAGATGGTTTTTGTGCGCCAAGCTTCGCCTTTTTTGGTTCCCTCACCAGTCCATCCAGTCCAGCCGTGGCGTGCAACAATCTCTTTGAATTCTGACCTAAACCATTGAATGCTTTTACCTTCGGCAATCGACTTATCGACCACATTCGCTAGGTCGGCCAGAAGGTCGGATTTTTTCGCACCAGCCACCATAAAGCCGCGATCTGATCCGATTTCTTCAAATCGTCCCACGCGTCCGTTGGAATCAGATTGGCAATTTTATGGCGAAAGAAATCGATCTGTTCTTGAAACGGCTTATGGAAAACATCAGCCCTAATCGAAGGCGCGTCACTCACTTTGCGCCTCCGCATCAAACTGTCCGGCAAGGTTTGCAGCCGTCAACGCCATACCGATTTTCTCAGCCATTGCCGAATCATCCAGATCCGAATAAGCCGCCAGCAACATCTCCTTAAAATGCTCCAAACTATCGGCTTGGTTCAACATGGATTCAATCGTATCCAGCCATTTATCCATATCCGGTGCAATATCCTTATTCAGTTTGTCAGCAAGGATGTCGGATGGTGCTTTAGGCTCTGGCGTGGATTTCAATGCTGACGTTTTGCAACTTGGGCATTGGCAACCATGTTGCCTAGTGGTTGCTACTTGGTTCGGTATAATTGGGATAAGTTGTGTCTGAGTCAGAACCTCATCTTTTTCAGTTGCCATGGGAATCTGCAATTTCTTATGTGCCCAGGCGACTGGGATTTTCATGCCAATTTGCACACCTTTATCCAAAACTTCGACGATCGATTTTTGATCTATATTCTCGATTAAATTAAACTCAAAGTGTGCATAACGACCGTTTAAAACCAATCCATTAAACATTTGAAGAGGTATGACGATATCGCGCGTTAATGTACCAGCGATTTGCTTTGCGTCAGCATCAATCAACTCCATGCGCACCTCATTGTGGACATCGCCAAGCGCATTCGTTGAAGACTTACCATCGGCTTGGCTTGTCAAAGTACCGCCCAAAATCGCTTTAGAGATAATACGATCCCAGTAATTGATTGAGTCCAAAAAATCGCCTGACTTACCTTTACCCCCTTCAACAAACTCCACATCCATCGTATCTGGAACAATACCGAAAGCACTGCGTCCAAGCTCCCTAACTGCGCGTAATAAAGCCTGTTTATCTGGAAGGTCTATGAAAATGAATACTATGAAATCTAATAGGACGCGGGCGTTTACACTTGCACTGTTATCAACGGGTGTATTGGCGTTTTCGCCGGTGCAAGCTCAGCCGGGGATGAATGATCCGGCGTTTGTGGCTGCGATGCAACATGCTAACTTTATGCCGACGTTGATGCGGATTGCTTTAGCTAATCAGCAGGCGCTTGGCCTCAGTCAATCGCAAGTGGATACGCTTAAAAAGTATAACCAAGATAATTCGCCTCAGCAGCGTGAAGATATGATGAATGTGCAGAAATTGGAGCAGGAGGCGGCGAGTTATGCGTTGCAGAAAGATTTGGTGAGTGCGCAGATTGCAGGTCAAGAATCCATTGCACTTAGACAAACCATTTTTAACCAAAAATTTCGCTGTCATATGTTTGTTCAATCACTGCTTACACCCGCACAATATGAGCAGCTTCTAAAGCTCGCTCAAAGCGAATAATTTATACGGTGTCCAAATGTTTCCGCCCCTTTTTGGGGCGGGATGCTATTGATGTTTGGTTGTAACGCATTGCGCTTCGATTGTCGGTCTTAAAAAACACATCTCAATACTCTCTCAATACTCTATTTTTGCAATTTGCTTAGAATGCCTGTTCTTTTTAGACGTATCAAAAAAGAACAAGACGCTAAGGAGGCGCATTAAACATGAAGGTCGTGGAGAGAGAAAAGCAACAAAAAAATATTTTGGCTTGGCCGGGAGTTGGGCTTTTATTTAATCATGCCGGCGTGATGTGGTTGATGCGCTTTAGTGTATTGGCATTGTTGCTGATGGCGATATATTTCGGTTTTGTGTATCCCGATGCGAAACAAAACCCGTTTACTTTGGCGATATTTTGGTCGCTGTTTTGGCCTTTTTTTATCGTGTTTTCAATGGCGACGCTGGGTCCCATTTTTTGTGGTATTTGTCCGCATAGTTTTGTAGGTAAATATCTTAATCGCATCGGGTTGAATAAACCGTTACCGACTTGGTTAAAAAAACGCTGGATTGGCTTGGCTAATCGGTATGGATGCCATTATGTCACCTTTGGCTCCGAGGGGCGGGTGGGCAAGTGTGTTTAGCCTCCTGACCTATGTATCCGTTTTATGGGCGCTTTTTGTTTTATGGAAGCGGCTAGCGTTACTCGGAGTGAGTGGTTGGCGTGCGTTGGGGATCGGTTTTATAAGTGCGAGCGCGGTGTGGTTTTTTGTTGTGTTAGTGAGTTTGCGTGATTTTTTACCACGTGTAATCGGATAAATATAAGGAGGATAAGTAGGGAGTATGAAAAAAAATTAAGCATGGGTTTGGTTAGTCTGACGTTTGCGATGGGGCATTCTGTGGCAAGTTGGGCAAATTCGGTTGATGATAAAGCGTTAGGCAATATCGTCGTTTCATCGACCAAAACCGCACGGAACATTGAAGATGTACCGGCATCGGTGACGGTGATTAATCGTGAGCAGATTGAACGCTCCGCCGCCAAAACGGTCGATGAATTACTGGTCGGCGTGGCGGGGGTGTATAGTGCGCGCATGGATGTGTCCGCCCCGAATCGTATTGCGCAAACCTATACCCGTGGTATGTCGGGAAGTGGGCGAATGTTGGTGTTAGTGGATGGTATTGCGATGAATGTCCAGTTCGACGGGCAGGTGGATTGGTCGCAGTTATCGGTGAACGATGTTGAGCGTGTTGAAGTCGTTCGTGGAGCCGGTTCCAGTTTGTATGGCGGTAGCGCTATGAGCGGAATTGTGAATATTATTAGCCGTAAAATTGAACCAGGCCTGGTGAAAGAAGCTTCTATCGGTTATGGCAGTAACAATACGGTGAGTGCGTCGGCGGCTATTCGTGGGGGTGGCGAGCGTACAGGGTTGAGTTTGTCGGTGAATCGACTAACTAGCGATGGTTATGATATGTGGCCGCAAGCTAATAAAACAGCGGCGGGAGTGTATCGCGATAAACTTATTGAGATGGGAACGGAAAAGACCACTTTAACAGGAAGGCTTACGCATGACCTTTCAGATAATCAAGCGCTAAACTTTGGATTGTCGTATTTAAATGATGTGTCTACAAAGTTTTATGATGTACCCAGATATACGCCCACCGAGCGTTCACAATGGCTTTTATCGGGCGGTTATAAGTATTTTGGTGAGCAAAGTGAAACATCACTCATGGTGTATGGACGTTTTGGTGATCAAAAGGCGGATAGCACCCGTGTACCTTATACGGCGGTGACGGAAAAAACGGATTTTGATGATCGAACACTCGGTGCAAATCTTCAAACCACTTGGTTTTTAGGCCGCCATGATGTCACGCTCGGATTGGATTATATGGATGGCAGTATTGATGTTAATCGGCAACGATTAACAAATCAAACCAATCAACAGCGTGCCGGTTGGCTTAAACAGGCGGCGATTTTTGTTCAGGATGAAATCCGTGTGACTGACGATTTTAATGTCAATTTACTTGGGCGTTTTGATCGCTGGCAGACATCTGGAAGACAAACGGATACCCAGGTAGGCTTGCCTTCTCCCGGCCGTTATGGTGAGCGAGATGGAACGGTTTTTTCGCCAAAACTGGCCGCACTTTATAAACTCAATACGGATGTGCATTTGAGAGGGAGTGTTGGCAAGGCTTTTAAAATGCCGCAGTTGCAAGAGATGTACAGTTCAAACCGCCAAGGTACGGCCACTTACTGGGGTAATCCGAATTTAGAACCGGAAACGGTCATTGGTTATGAATTAGGCTTGGACTATTATTTTGCGCCAGGTTCTTACGCGGTTTCAAGTTATATTAAAACAACCATATTTAGAAATAATGCGGAAAACTTTATTTATAACGTACGTCGTGACTTGACCAACTTTGACAAGATGAATTTGGCGCAAGTGGAGATTGAGGGGGTTGAGGTGGAAGCGCGTTATAGCGTGACATCGCGTTTGAATTTGCTCGCGTCTTATACTTATAACCATTCTTATATCTTGAAAAGCCAATTAGCACCGACGATTGAAGGAAAATCCTTAACAACTGTTCCGGATCATCAGTGGTTCGTCAAAGCGGAGCTGGATTTAGCGAAACAAATACAAACCTATGTGTCGGCCAACTTTGTTGGTAATCGCTTTGGTAATGATGCAAACACAAGCGTGTATCAGTATTATTATGTGTATGACTTAGGGGTATCTAAAGCGTTTAACTCATGGTTAAGCGGGCGTTTTGATATTCATAATATCGCTAATACGGTGTATCAAGGAAACTCTTATATGTCGCCTGGGCGTGTTGTGTCCGCTTCAATGAAAGCGGTCTTTTAAATAGAGAAATGGGCTGTTTAGCTCCCGGTTATTTACTGGCGGCGTTGTCATCACTTGGTTGCCTCTTATTATGCAAGGTTGTACTTCCGTTGCGGATCTCTTGCAGCGAAACAGCTAAAACCCAGCAGGGTCGTTAGTTTCACCGAGCCTTTTAGACGGGGGCTGTTTGGTAGTAATAGGCTTGCAGTTGGGGTTTGCTTTGCTGATAGGTCATAAATCGCCTATGTAAATTGGCGCTGAGGTTATCTGGGGTGATGAGGATAAATCCGAGTTGCTGGTAAAAGTGCTGTAGCGTCGGTTGAGCAAACGCGTAGAGGTTGGCGTGTGTGTGGTGTTGTAGCTGGGTAATCAGCGCGCTGGCTATGCCTTTTTGACGATGATTGGGTAGAATATACAGTCCACGCAACCAGCAGGCCTGTTCGCAGGGCACGAGTCGCGCTACGCCAACCAGTTCGCCGTCGCGCTGCGCCACCCAGACGTGCTCATCGCTTAGCGGTTGGCTGAGGTGGTGGCGTTTGTGAAAATGTTTAATTCGAGCCTGCTGTGTGGCATCGGCGCAAAAACAGTCTAATAACATGGATCACCTTGTGCAAAAAAGAGTCTATTGCGCGCGCTGCGCGTTGCCCCAGCGCAGCTGTATTTGTCAATACGTGCGAGCGGTATCTCATCAAGTGCGATTGGGCATTCTACAGCATCCTAGTGAACAATATCAGGCGAAAGGTACGGCGCGCCTCGCGCAACTGTGTTTGCAGGATTGTCAGCTTTGGGTGGGAGAGTCGCTGGCTGATTTGGCGGATTTGCAGGCCTGGTTAGCCGCGAAACCGACCTTTTTGTTGTTTCCGACGCAGGATGCGCTGTCGCTGTCGGCTGCTGATTTAGGCGCGCATTTCATGCCTAGTGAGGTGCAAGTATTGTTGCTCGACGGTACTTGGCGCAAGGCGTTTCGTTTATTGCAGTGTAATCCGGTTTTGCAGTATTTACCACGTTTGACCTTGCATACACAAGCAAGCAGTGCGTATCACATTCGAAAGGCGCCGCACGCGCAAAGTTTATCGACGCTTGAGGCGATATATTATGCGCTCGCTGAAATCGAAGGCGATGGGACGCCGTTTGAGGGCTTACGTTTGGCGTTGGCGGATTTTGTTGCACAACGTCAAGCTTTTTCTGCGCGCCGGTTGTTGGTTTAACTTGGTTTTAAATGCAGTTTAAATCAATACGATGGTCGCCAATCCGAGGAATACAAAAAAGCCTAGTGAGTCGGTGACGGTGGTAATCATTAAACCGGTGGCCAGCGCGGGGTCGATATTCATGCGTTTGAGAAACAAGGGAATGAGCACGCCGACTAAGGCGGCGGCGAGCAGGTTAATCATCATGGCCGCGCCAAAGATTAAACTTAAATCAACCTCGCGCAAGATAATATAGGCGCCGATGGCGGTGAATAATGCCCAAGTGAGTCCGTTGAGTAGACCAACAAGGCCTTCTTTGGCAAGCAGGGCGCGGCTGTTTGAGCTGACCAGTTTACCGGTGGCGAGCGCGCGTATGACGACGGTAGAGGTTTGGGTGCCGGCGACGCCGCCCATGCTGGCGACCATGGGCATCATAATCGCCAGCGCGACGATTTGATCCAGTGTGGCTTCAAAAAAGCTGATTACGAAAGCGGCAAATGAGGCAGTAATCAGGTTAATGCCTAGCCAGAAGGTGCGGCGTTTGGCGGTCCGCGGCGCGGGGGCGAAGATATCGTCTTCGTCGTCTAAGCCTGCGCTTTTCATTTGGGTGTATTCGGCTTGTTCGCGAATGATATCGACCACATCGTCAATCGTTATGCGTCCTAGGATGTGGTCGTTGTCATCGAGTACGGCGGCGGAAATCAAATCGTGAACTTCAAACATCCGTGCCACCTCTTTTGCCGAAAGCAGGGCATGAATGGTGGGTTCGTCTTGCTCAATAAGGTCGGAAACGAGGGTATCGCCGTCGTGGGTGAGAATGTGGTTGAGTTTGAGCGTGCCCATATAACGCCCATCGCGGTCGCGTACGAAGAGGTTGACCATAGATTTGGGCAGTTCGTTTTGTTTGCGCAGGTAGCGCAACACTACGTCTAGGCTAATATCGGCGCGAACGGCGATAAAATCGGTGCTCATAATACCGCCGGCACTCTCTTCGGGATAGCTTAATGCGATTTGGACGGCTGTACGGTCTTCTTCAGTAAGGGCTTCGAGAAAGGTTTGTTTTTCGTCTTCGGGAAGGGATTGGGCGATGACGGCGATGTCATCGGTTTCCATTTCTTCTGCCATTTCTACGATTTGTTCGGTGTCGAGTTGCTCAAGCAGGGCGCTGCGCACTTCGTCATTGGTATGCCCTAGGATATCGCCTTGTTTGTCCTTTTCGACGTGTGCCCAGATAATATTACGCAGCTTGGGGGGGGTGGCTTCGAGTACGTCGGCAATGTCTTCTGCCGCCATATTGCTCAGCAATAGTCGAATGGCGTCCTGCTGTTCTGCTTTGGCCGCTTCGATTAGCAAATCGGTTTGTTTAATTTCATCTAGTTGCGTATCGGCCATGACGCCTTCCTTGTCATTTTTTGCGCGTATTATAGTGGGTTGATAATACGGTTTTATGAAAAGTTTTGTTTGCTTATTTAAACAGTAGATGGTTAATCAGTTTTAAGCCTGACACATCGGTTTGTTGAGTAGCGTACGTTTAGCAGGCCTGCTAAATGCTGTTGCACAAGCCACTGATGTGAGCAAAAAGGTTAAACGCGCCATTTGGTCGTCACATAACTTGGCACGCGCTAGGGTTTATCGATCATTCATTTTCCACCCCAGAGACACGAAGGCACGGAGTTTTTTCAGTATTCAGTCATTGATTTTTGCAGATGGTTGTTTGTATCAATCAGTCACGGCGAAGTGTAACAAACGCTAGTTGTGATTGGCGTTTTGTGCCCAGAATTGACTCGTTTAAAACAAAAAAGGAGCATGAGTGCTCCTTTTTATACGAGATGCGCCTTAGTCTTCGAGCGCGGCGGCGTTCATGCTTTTGACGCCACCGGATTTTTGATGGTGGTCGCTGATTTTTTCTTTGTGTTTGATAATTTGGCGATCAAGTTTGTCAACTAAACCATCGATGGACGCATACATATCGGGGGTTTGGTGTTGTGCAAACAAATCCGAACCGGAAACATGAACGGTTGCTTCGGCTTTTTGGCCTTGTTTTTCAACGGTTAAAATCACGTGAACATTGGTGACGTGATCAAAATGACGTGACAATTTGGCGAATTTGTCTTTGACATAATCGTTGAGTGCATCGGTTAAATCGACGTGGTGGCCTGTAATGTTAATTTGCATTCCCGACTCCTTATATTTTTTGGGGATGAATTTAGAAAGCCTTGTTGCGTAACGAGTCTGCACGCGTTACACGCTAAAGCCATCAAATGGGTAGACGATGACTTGTCCGGTTGTTTGACTTAGGTGCAGGGTTTGCGCCTAGGTCTTGTTAGGTCAAATTTTTGTAAAAATTTAACATTAGTATAGCACAAAGGCGGATAAAAGCTTAAGGGCGCATACTGTTCGCCTTGCGTTGGGGCTTAGGCGCGAAAGTGCTCGCCAAGATAAAAGCGTTTGACATCGGGGTGGTCGAGCAGGGTTTGCGGCTCGCCTTGGGCGAGGATGGTGCCGGCGTGTAAAATGTAGGCGCGGTCGCAAACGCCTAAAATTTCGCGCACGTTATGGTCGGTTATGAGCACCCCGATACCTTTGTGTTTGAGGTGTTGAATGATGCTTTGAATCTCTTTTACCGAGATGGGATCTACACCGGCAAATGGTTCGTCGAGCAGGATGAACTTGGGTTCCATTGCCAGCGCACGCGCAATTTCTACGCGCCGGCGTTCGCCGCCAGATAGTGCTTGCCCGAGTTGGTTTTCGATGTGATTGATTTGTAGGTCGTCTAGTAGGGCTTGCAGCTTGCTTTCTCGCTGCGCTTGGCTTAATTCGGCACGCATTTCCAAAATAGCGAGAATATTGTCACGCACGCTTAGTTTACGAAACACGGAAGCTTCTTGCGGCAGGTAGCCTATGCCAAGCTTAGCGCGTTGGTCAATCGAGCGTTCGCCTATATTTTGATCGTCAAGAAATAGTTGGCCTTTGTCTTGTCGTACCAAACCGGTCATCATGTAAAAGGTTGTGGTTTTGCCAGCACCGTTTGGGCCAAGCAGGCCGACTACTTCGCCGCTATAGATGTCTAAATCAACTTGGGTGACGACAACGCGTTTTTTGTAGCTTTTGGCTAGGCCTCGCGCATAAAAGTGTGCCATGGTGTGTCCTTTATTGCGGGGTAATCGTCACTGAAACGCGTCCGGGTTGTTCGACGCTGCCATTGGCTTGGAGCGTTTCTTTGTTGAGGTCGTAGTAGAGCGTAGGTCCGCTGATGGTGTGTGTACCTTCTTGTTCAATATAGGCGTTGCCAATCAGTTCGATTTGCTTGCTTTGTGCATGGTAGATAATCGTATCGGCATGGCCGCTCACCCAGGCTTGTTGTTGTTCAAGATAGCGTTTGAATTGCGCAGGTTTTCCACTCATGTGCAGACGTTCTAGCTGTTGGTTTGGATGGGTGATTTCGAGTTGCTCGCCTTGTAGGCTGAAACGGCCTTGCGTGGCCACTACATCACCTTGGTAGAGGCTGATACCTTGTTGTTCTTGTGCGACTAAGCTGTCGGCTTCGATGGTTATTGGCAGGCCTGCTTCGTTGTTGTTTTGTGTCCAGGCTGCTGGGCTCAATGCCAGTAGGCTCAGACTAAGCCAAAGTAGGTTAAGGCGCATAGTAAGTTTTGACCTCGGAAAGGAGTTGAAGTTGGCGTTGATCAAGTTGGACAATTAAGCCTGTGCCTTGGCTTTGGTAACGCTCGCCGCGAAGGATGACCGGTTGGTCACTGCTTAGTCGTTGCAGGTCGTGTTGGTAGACAAATTTTTCGGCGTAGAGATGGTGTTGTTGGTCGGCTTGTTGGCGCAAGATGTGGCCGTCACCGTTGAAATAAAAGGTGTTTTGCTGGTGGATTTCGGCGTGTGCCGCGCGTATTTGGAGTTGTTGTTCTGGTTCAACGCGGATAAATAATGGTGTGTCGAGATACAGTACGTCGTCTTGTTGTCTGGCCAGTGCCGCTTGCAGGTAGTCCTGTTGGTTTGGTGTGGCGCGTTGAATCCGCCAGCTTTCGCTGTGGTACATAATCCAATCCGATTGCGCTAAGCGGGTATCCGCGGCCGGTGGGTTGGGCGTGGCTTGTTGGTTGCAAAACTGCCACCCTAGGCCAACGAGCGCACCCATAAGCATAAAGACTGTGAGGCGTTTGCTGAGCATACTTAGCGCAGGTAAAAATCTAGGTGCGTTTGCCAAGTGTTTTGCGCTTTCATAATGCGCTCGCACAGTTCGCGCACCGCGCCACGTCCTCCGGGATATTGGCTTATGAAATCAACGCGGCTAAGTACTTCTGGGTCGCTGTCGGCCGGACAAGCGGATAGACCGACACGACGCAATATTGGCAGGTCTAAAATATCATCTCCCATATAAGCCACCTGTTCAGTCGCTAAGCCCAGCTGTGTCATGAGTGCCTCAAAGGTAGGAAGTTTGTCGGGTACACCTTGGTAGAGGTGATTGACTTTGAGGTCGCGCATTCGGTTTTCGACTAGCTTGGAGGTGCGTCCGGTGATAATACCGATGTCGATACCGGTTTTTTGAATCAACACCATGGCGTGACCATCGCGGGTGTAAAACGCTTTATATTCTTGACCGTCGTCACCGTAAATCAAGCGGTTGTCTGTGAGTACACCATCGACGTCAAGAAGTAATAGTTTGATTTTGCTTGCTTTTTGTTGAATTTGATTCATGCCGTTTACTTGGGTTATGGGTTGACGGTGTTAAAGTATAGCAAAGTTAAGTAGCCGACAAATAGCGACAAAAGCACAAACCCTTCGATGCGCGAGATAACGGCATTGCCTTTGCGAGGTAGGGCAACAAGAAGCATCGCAATCGTAAACCCAATCATAATAGGGTAGTCGCGAGTGAGGACGGCGCTGTCAATCATGTGTGGTGCGAGTATGGCGGGTACCGCGAGCACGGCGGTGATATTAAATAAATTGGAGCCTAGAATATTACCCACAACCATATCTACTTCGTTTTTTAGCGCCGCGGCAATCGAGCTGGCAAGTTCAGGCAGGCTGGTGCCGATGGCGACGATGGTGAGGCCGATAATTAAGTCGGGTACCTGGAAGTGTTGCGCAATATCCACTGCGCCGGAAACCATCATGCGTGAGCTGATGATTAGGAGTACTAAGCCGCCGATGAGATACAGGAAGGCACGTTGTTTTGAGAGTTTGGGGATTTCGCCAATTTCTTCATTAATTTCTTGTACTAGCGGGTCGCTGGAGGGGACGTTTTTGTTGGCGCGAATCATCCATATAAGAACGAGGACGAGGGTGGAGAGTAGAATTAAGCCGTCGTAGATTCCGAGCGTGCGATTGAGGATAAGAACCATACCGAGCGCAGTGACAATCAATAAAATTGGCAATTCGCGCTTAAGTACCGAGGATTTGACCAGCACCGGAGCGAGTAGAGCGGTCATGCCAAGAATTAAACCGATATTGGTGATATTGGAACCAACGGAGTTGCCGATGGCGAGATTAGGATTGCCTTCGAGCGAGGCCATAATGGAGACGACAAGTTCCGGGCTGGAGGTACCAAAGCCCATAATAACTACGCCGATAACCAACGGCGATACGTTGTAGCGAACCGCAGTACTGGCAGCACCTTCAACAAATAAATCGGCACTCCATACTAAAATGGTCAAACCGACAAGTAATAAAATAATCGGTAACAGTAAGGGGAAGGTTGTCGTCATAGGTATCTCGCTATACACTAGTGCAGATTTCAAAAAGCGCAATTCGCCTCTTTTAATGGCTTTGCGGCGAAAAAATATCGGCGGTATTATACATTTTTTTGTTTGTGTATAAGTGAATTTTATGGCTGGAGGGCGTTAGATGGCATTACAAAATCTTTCGGTTGGGGTGGATGATTGGCAGGCCTGCTCGTGGCTGGAGGCGTATTATCCTGAGGGATTGCCGGAAGATTGGCGTTTTGATTATTATCTGAATGATTTTCGCAGCGCATTGATTGCGCAGGCACAATGGCAGGCTTGGACGGCGCAGGAGTTAGCCGAACTACAGGCGGTTTTGCGCGAAGGCAGTGGCTTGTATTTGCGAATTGATCATGCTGACGCTATCAGCGCTCAGCAGGCCTCATTAGTGACTCAAACGTTAGCGGATGGCTTGATGGGGGTGTTGGTGTTTGATGAGGCCTGGCCCAGCGCCCAGTGTACTTGGTATGACTTAGCCGTCACTCGCGTGAGTCGTCAGCAGGCCTGTACTGGTTGGCAATGGGCGCATGAGGGGTGGGTGTTGAGCGGTGCGCCTTGCGCTTGGCTGCCAGCTCTGCCAGATGAGGCGAAGCAGCAGGCGGCGTTGTTAAAGGCATTTGTCGCCAGTTTGGGCACCCATTCGACGCAAGTTGGTTTTTTTGTTGCCGCGCAGGCAGTGACGCCTGCTCAGTTGCATCAGCTTAAAACGCTTGCGGAATTATTGGGCTATTAAGTGGTTTAAGTCGTTGCTGCACTTTAAATTAAGGATAAGGAAATATCCGCATGAATCGGCCTTTAATTGAAATTGAGAACCTGCGTTTTCGTCGCGGTGAGCGTGTGATTTTTGATGGCCTAGATTTGGCGATTGCTCCGGGAAAAATAACGGCGATTATGGGGCCGAGCGGAACGGGTAAAACGACCTTGTTGAAGTTGATTGCCGGCCAGCTTAAGCCCGATAGTGGACGTATCCTAGTGGATGGGCAGGATGTGCATCGTTTGGGTCGTGGCGCGTTATATCGGCTTCGCCAACGTATGGGGATGCTGTTTCAAAGCGGGGCGTTGTTGACGGATTTGACGGTGTTTGAAAATGTAGCTTTTCCATTGCGCGCACATTTTTCTTTGCCGGAGGCGCTGTTGGCGCAATTAGTGTTGATGAAGTTGGAAGCGGTAGGTTTGCGCGGCGCGCATGATTTAATGCCGGCGCAGTTGTCGGGGGGCATGGCGAGGCGGGTGGCGTTGGCTCGGGCGATGGTTTTGGATCCACAAATGGTGTTTTATGATGAGCCTTTTGTTGGCCAAGACCCGATTACGATGGGCGTGTTGGTGAGTTTGATTGCTAAACTCAATCGTAGTTTATCGCTCAGTAGTGTGATTGTGTCGCATGATGTGGACGAGGTGTTATCGATTGCGCATGAGGCGTGTGTCTTGTCAGAAGGGCGGATTGTGGCGCAGGGAACACCAGAGGCATTGCGCGCTTCCGATTCGGCGTATGTGAAGCAGTTTTTGCAGGGGTTGCCAGATGGTCCGGTGCCGATGCATTATCCGGTTGCGCCTTGGGGCGCAAAGGCGGTGCTATGATTGTTTGGCTAGGTGCGTTGGGGCGGGCGAGTTTGTATAGCTTGCAAGGCGTGGGGAAAATGACGTTTTTTACTTTGGCTTTACTGGGGGCGCTGCCACAAGCATTTTGGCAGATGCGGCGCTTGTTGAAGCAGGTATATTTTACCGGCGTGTTATCCTTGCCGATTATTGTTACCGCGGGGTTGTTTGTTGGTATGGTGCTAGGGTTGCAGGGGCATCATATTTTATCGACTTATAATTCGGAAGAGGCGGTAGGAACAATGACTGCGCTGTCGTTGATTCGGGAGTTGGGGCCGGTGGTAGCCGCCTTGCTGTTTGCTGGACGTGCCGGTTCCGCCTTAACCGCTGAGGTGGGGCTAATGAAGTCAACCGAGCAGCTGTCGGCGTTGGAGATGATGGCGGTGGATCCGGTGCGGTTTGTACTCGCCCCACGCGTGTTGGCGTGTATTATCGTATTGCCGATGTTGGCGATTATCTTTATTGCGATGGGGATTTTGGGTGGGTATGCGGTTGCCGTTGGTTGGTTGGGCGTGGACGATGGCGCGTTTTGGGCTCAAATGTCGGCGCAGGTCGATTGGTATGATGATGTGATTAATGGGCTGATCAAGGCGTTTGCATTTGCCGTATTGGTGGCTCTGGTGGCGCTGTATCAGGGCTATGAGTCGGTGCCGACTTCTGAAGGTGTGAGCCGTGCGACGACGCGTTCTGTGGTTCATGCGTCTTTGGGCGTGCTTGGCTTGGATTTTATTTTAACTTCAATGATGTTTACGTAGGACGCACTTATGACTCGGCAGATGAAAGTGGAAATAGGGGTAGGGTTGTTGGTTTTAATGACGTTGGTGTCGCTGGTATTTATTGCTCTGAAGGTGAGTAATTTAAGTGCTATTCAGGAGCGTCCGAGTTACCAGGTGTATGCCTTGTTTAGTAATATCGGTGGTTTAACAGTGCGCGCGCCGGTAAAAATCAGCGGTGTGGTGGTTGGTCGAGTGGCGTCGATTTCGATTGACCCGCAAACTTATCGCGCGAAAGTGGTGATGGATATTTATCAGGATTACGGTGATTTGCCGACGGATTCATCGGCGGCGATTTTGACGGCCGGTTTGCTGGGTAGTCAGTACGTCGGCTTGGAAATCGGCGCTGATGAGACGGTGCTGAGTGCGGGCAGTCGAATTAATTACACTCAGTCGGCGTTGGTGTTGGAAAATTTGATAGGTCAATTAATGGTGAAGCTAACCGAGGGGGGTAAAAATGAATAGTCGTTGGGTGCGTTGGTTTGGCTTGGGTGTGTGGTTGCTGGCGTTGAGCGCGCAGGCGGCGATTGATAATAAAAACCCTCAGCAAATGGTTGTTGGTTTGTCGGTTGTGGTGTTGGAGGAGTTGAAAACCCGTGCCGCGGAATTGGAAAATAATCCGGGTGAAATTCGTCAGTTTGCGGAGAAAAATATTTTGCCTTATGTTGATACGCAGCGTATGGCACGTCATGTTGCTGGTCGCTTTTGGCGCGAAGCCTCGCCTGCCCAGCAACAGGCGTTTGCCGAGCAATTTACGTTGACGATCATGCGTTCGTATTCGCAAAGCTTGCTGAAGTTGAGTATCGAGCGAATTGATGTGGCAGACCCTTTGCCTGATGGCGATAATCGGGTGATTGTGCCAACGCGTGTGTTGCAGGGTAACGGACGCTCGGCCGATGTGGCTTATCGGGTGTTTCAAGAGGCGCAGTCTAAAAACTGGTTGGTGTACGATGTGATTGTGGAGGGGATTAGTTTGCTGGTGAATTTTCGTCAATCCTATACCGCTGATATCGAGCGTAATGGCTTTGATCAAGTCATTGCTTCTATGAAAGAACGTAATCAAGCTTTCCAATGAGCCCTTTTTCGTTTGAGCAGGCCTGCTTGTTTCTGCGCGGTGAGTTGACTTTAAATACGGTAGCGGCGATATGGTCAGGCCTGCAAGTTCAGCCGCAGTTGAACGCTATTACTGAAGTCGATTGTCATGCGCTGCTGCGTGTGGATAGCAGTGGCTTGGCGTTATTGTGTCAGTTGCAGGCGAAGACGACGGCGCCTTTGCCGTTGCGTTTGACTGGGGTGTCGGCGAATTTGCTGACATTAATTGGTTTGTATAACTTAGAAACGGTGTTTGTTGTGGATGAGGCAAAAGCGTGAAAGCAGCCATTGTATTTGAAAATGTAAGCAAGCACTATGGGCAGCAGGTTGCGCTGAACGGGGTAAGTTTTAGCGTGCCGCAGGGCAGTTTTTTTGGCTTGCTTGGCCCTAATGGTGCCGGTAAATCAACGTTGATTAATGCGATGGCGAGTTTGGTTACGCCGACGACAGGGCGCATCGAGGTGATGGGGCATGATGTGATTGGTGATTATCGTCAGGCTCGGCGTGCGTTGGGTTTGGTGCCGCAGGAGTTGATTGCGGATCCGTTTTTTTCGATCCGCGATTTATTGCGTGTGCAGTCGGGTTATTTTGGTTTGCGCGGACGCTCTCAAATGCAATGGATTGATGCGTTGTTGGAGCGCTTGTCGTTGCAGGATAAAGCCGGTGTGACTACCCAGCAGTTGTCAGGCGGGATGAAGCGGCGGGTGTTGATTGCCATGGCGCTGGTGCATAAGCCGCAGGTGATTGTATTAGATGAGCCGACGGCTGGGGTGGATGTCGATTTGCGCCGCACTCTGTGGGAGTTTGCACGTGAGTTGCATCGCAGTGGTCATACGATTGTGCTGACAACCCATTATTTGGAGGAGGCGGAATCCTTGTGTGATCAAGTGGCAATTTTGCAGCAGGGTGAGTTAAAGGCGTTGGAAAAAACGCAAGCGTTGTTAGCGCGTCATCCTTATCGCTATTTGCGAGTTACGGTAGGTGAGTGTCCGCCGCATACAGTGGCGTTGAGCGCACCGTTGCAGGCACGATTGGTGGAGCGGGATGCGTTAGGGTTTTTGTTTCAGTTGGAAAAATCTTTGTCGATGGAGCAGATGCTGAGTTGGTTAAGTGAAAACGGTTTGTGTATCGATGGTTTAACAACGCGTGAGGCCTCATTGGAAGAGGTGTTTTTGGATTTAACGGGAGACAAGGTGTGAACGGGTATGGTTGCTGGGCTTTCTTTGTAAAAGAGGTGCAACGTTTTTATTCGGTGTCGGTACAGACGATTTTTGCTCCAATTGTTTCTACACTATTGTTTTTGGTGATTTTTGGCCAGGTGATTGATGCACGTATGGAGGCGTTTTCGGCGATTAGTTACAGCCAGTTTTTAATTCCGGGCTTGGTTATGATGGCGATTTTGCAAAACGCGTTTTCTAATTCGTCGTCGAGTTTAATTCAGTCAAAAATGTACGGCAACTTGACCTTTGTGTTGGTGAGTCCGATTTCGCCGCTGGAGCTGTATATCGCGTTTATCGGCGCGGCGATTGTGCGAGGATTAGCGGTGGGTGTTGGGGTGTTGATTGTGGGGTGGGTTGGATTTGATTTACAGTGGTTGTCAGTAGGTTGGGTGGTCGTGTTTGCGATTTTAAGTGCGGCGCTTATGGGTTCGATAGGCTTGTTGGCGGGCATTTTGTCAGATAAGTATGACCATTTAGCCGCGTTTCAGAATTTTATTATTATGCCGCTGACGTTCCTTAGTGGGGTGTTTTATTCGATTCATGCGTTGCCCGGATTTTGGCAGGCGGCATCGTATTTTAATCCGTTCTTTTATATGGTGGATGGCTTTCGTTATGGCTTTTATGGTGTAGCGGATGTGTCGGTGTATTTGAGCCTGTCGGTAACCTTGGCGTTTTTAGCGCTCATGACGCTGATTAATCTGATTTTATTGACGAAAGGCGTTAAAATACGCCATTAATAAATTTTGGGTAGCTTGTATGTCTCCAGAGAAAATTCAACAAATGATTCACGCCGCTTTGCCGGGTTGCCAAGTCAAAATGGCCGGTGCCGATTGTAATTTTAGCGTTGAGGTTATCAGCGACGCGTTCGTTGGCAAGTCACCGCTTCAGCGCCATCGTATGGTGAATGATATTTTTAAAGCCGAGTTTGAAAGTGGTGAGTTGCACGCGCTGTCGATTAAAACCGCTGTCCCTGAGTAATATTTATGGAAAAACTGTTGATTCAAGGTCGAGTTCAACTTAACGGTCAGGTTGAAACATCAGGCTCTAAAAATGCCGCTTTACCTATCTTGATGGGGTGTTTGTTATCCCCTACCCCGGTTACGCTTTCTAATATCCCTCATTTACGGGATGTCACGACCACGATTCAGCTTATGGCGACAATGGGGACGGATGTGTTACTTGATGAACACATGAATTTAACCTTAGATTGCTCGCATATCCATACTAAAGAGGCGCCGTATGAGTTGGTGAAAA
Source organism: Thiomicrospira sp. (assembly GCA_034005865.1). Classification (GTDB taxonomy): domain Bacteria; phylum Pseudomonadota; class Gammaproteobacteria; order Thiomicrospirales; family Thiomicrospiraceae; genus Thiomicrospira. Next base: position 33,406 of record JAVETW010000006.1, read on the forward strand.
CTATGCGTGCGTCGATTTTGGTGATGGGCCCTTTATTGGCGCGATTCGGTGAGGCTAAGGTCGCGTTGCCCGGCGGTTGTGCGATTGGATCACGACCGGTGAATATTCATATCGAAGGTATGGAGAAAATGGGCGCAAAAATCACTATTGAAGACGGTTTTATTAACGCGAAAGCCGATCAGTTGCACGGCGCGGATATTACAATGCAGCCGGTAACGGTAACGGGTACCGAAAACTTGATGATGGCGGCAGTGCTGGCGAAAGGTACAACGTGGTTGCGTAATGCGGCTTGTGAGCCGGAAGTGGTCGATTTAGCTAATTTCTTAGTGGCGATGGGGGCGAAAATTGAGGGCGCTGGTACGCCGACGATTAAAATCGAAGGGGTGGACGCGTTGCAAGGTGTGTGCTATCGCGTTATTCCTGATCGGATTGAAGCCGGAACCTATTTGGCTGCCGCGGCGGTGACAGGAGGCTGTGTGACTGTTACCGATGTGATACCGGCGCATTTACGTGCCGTGTTGGATAAGTTTAGCGAAGCAGGTGCTTTGATTAGCGAAACTGATTCGAGTATTACGTTAGATATGCGAGGTCGTCAGCTGCGCGCGGTGAATATTGTAACGGATCCCTATCCAAAGTTTCCAACCGATATGCAGGCACAGTTTTTGGTGATGAATTGTTTGGCCGAGGGGCAGGGGTGTATCAAAGAAACGATTTTCGAAAATCGCTATATGCACGTGGTGGAGTTGCGAAAAATGCACGCGCAGATTGATTTACAAGGTAATGAAGCGCACACCTATGGCTTAGCACATCTGAAGGGCGCGTCGGTGACAGCTACTGATCTACGTGCTTCGGCTTGTTTGATTCTAGCCGCGCTGGTTGCAGACGGTGCGACGATTGTGAATCATATCTATCATATTGACCGCGGTTATGAGCGAATTGAAGAAAAATTCCATCGCTTGGGCGCCGATATCCAGCGTTTAAGCTCTTGAGGTGAAGCATGACACAAACTTTGACCATTGCGCTATCGAAAGGGCGTATTTTTAAAGATACTTTGCCGCTCTTAGCCGCGGCCGGAATCGAACCGTTAGATGATCCAGATACCAGTCGTAAGTTGATTTTGGATACGACGATGCCAAACGTACGTTTATTAGTGGTGCGTACCACTGATGCGCCGACTTATGTCGCTTATGGTGCGGCAGATATTGGGGTGGCTGGTAAAGATGTGCTGATGGAAGCCCCTTCAGATAATCTGTATGAATTGTTGGATTTGCAGATTGCTAAATGCCGCCTAATGGTAGCGGGACCGGAAGTGGAGCGTGCGCACGGCCATCGCTTAAAAATTGCAACCAAGTATGTTAATTCTGCGCGCGCTTATTATGCGCAAAAAGGTGAACAGGTGGATTTGATTAAACTATATGGTTCGATGGAGTTGGCGCCATTAATCGGTTTGGCGGATCGGATTGTCGACTTAGTCGATACGGGCAATACCTTGCGCGCCAATCATTTAAAACCGCTAGAGCATATTGCTGATATCAGTTCGCGTTTAATTGTGAATCAACACGCTTATAAAACGAAGTTTGCGCAAATTCAGCAAATTGTCGAACAGTTTAAAACGGTAATAGGAAAATAAATATGGCACAAGCAAACCTTAATATTCGTCGCTTAAATGCGAATGCGGCTGGTTTTAGAGAAGAAATGGATCGCTTATTGGCTTGGGAAAGTGTGTCTGATGAGCGTGTTAATAATGTAGTGAAAGATGTTTTACAGCGAGTCAAGTCCGAGGGGGATGCGGCTTTATTAGACTTTACCGCTAAGTTTGATCGTTTAACCTTGTCGTCGGCAGCAGAGTTAGAGATTCCTCGTGCGCGGATGCTCAAGGCCTTAGAAAACATTCCGCAGGCGCAGCGTGATGCGTTGGAGTTGGCAGCAGAACGTGTGCGTTTATATCACGAACGTCAAAAATCTGATTCGTGGACTTATACCGAGGCTGATGGCACGATTTTGGGTCAGCAGGTGACGCCTTTGGATCGGGTGGGGTTGTATGTGCCCGGCGGTAAGGCGGCGTATCCTTCATCGGTTATTATGAATGCGGTACCGGCGAAAGTGGCGGGCGTGGCTGAATTGATCATGGTTGTGCCAACGCCTGACGGTGAAGTGAATGAAATGGTGTTGGCGGCGGCCGTTATTTGTGGTGTTGATCGGGTATTTTGTATCGGTGGCGCGCAAGCGGTTGCCGCCTTGGCTTATGGCACTCAATCTGTTCCTCAGGTTGATAAGATTGTTGGCCCGGGTAATATTTATGTGGCGACGGCGAAGCGCATGGTATTTGGCACGGTGGGAATTGATATGATTGCCGGGCCGTCTGAAATTCTTGTTGTCTGTGATGGTAAAACCGATCCGGACTGGATTGCGGTGGATTTGTTTTCACAAGCCGAACATGACGAAGATGCGCAGTCGATTTTGGTGACGCCGGATGCGGCATTTGCCGAACAGGTATATGCAAGCATGAATCGTTTGTTATCGACTATGCCGCGTGCACAAATTATTCGCACCGCATTGGAAGAGCGTGGTGCGATTATTGTCGTGGACGATATGGCACAAGCGATTGAGATGATTAACTTGATTGCGCCGGAGCATTTAGAGTTGTCGGTTGAAGACCCGCAGTCTATGTTGCCGCAAATACGTCATGCCGGCGCGATTTTTATGGGGCGTTATACGGCTGAGGCGTTGGGCGATTATTGTGCCGGGCCGAACCACGTCTTGCCGACTTCGCGCACGGCGCGTTTCTCGTCTCCGCTGGGGGTGTATGACTTCCAAAAACGTTCGAGTTTGATTATGTGCTCGGCCTCGGGCGCCGATACTTTAGGACAAGTAGCGGCGATTTTGGCTGATGGTGAAGGATTGCAAGCGCACGCGGCATCAGCACGTTATCGTTTGAAAAAGGATTAAGTATGCGCACCACCGAACAAGCGGTTGCTCAATGGGTGCGCCCTGAAATTCGTCAGATTCAAGCCTATCATGTGCAAGATGCGCAGGGGATGATAAAGCTCGATGCGATGGAAAATCCGTATGCTTGGACACCGGAAATGCAAGGCGGCTGGATTGAGCGTATGCGTACGTTGTCATTTAATCGTTATCCCGACCCGAGTGCGCAGGCTTTGCGTGAAAAACTGCGTGATAATTTAGGACTGGATTCGTCGCAATCGTTGGTGTTTGGCAACGGTTCCGACGAGCTTATTCAATTGCTGATGTTAGCGTTGGCAACGCCACAGAGAGTGGTGATGGCACCAACGCCGACGTTTGTAATGTATGAGATGATCGCACGCTTTGTCGGTATGCAGTTTGTTGGCGTACCTCTGCAAGATGATTTTTGTCTTGATGAGGTGGCGATGTTAGCGGCGATTGCTCAGCATCAACCTGCGCTGATTTTCTTAGCCTATCCGAATAATCCGACGGGTAATGCCTTTAGACGTGATCAAATCGAACGTATTATTCAGGCTTCTGCAGGCCTGGTAGTGGTGGATGAGGCGTATCATGCGTTTGCCGAAGACAGTTTTATGGCGGATATTGCACGTTATCCGAATTTGGTAGTGATGCGAACTTTCTCCAAACAAGGCTTAGCTGGTTTTCGCTTGGGGTATATGGTGGGAAATAAAGCGTGGATGAATGAGTTTGATAAGGTTCGTTTGCCCTATAACATTAACGTGTTGACGCAAGCCGGGGTGTTGTATGCCTTGGAGCATGAAGCGGTGCTGCTTGCGCAGGCTGAGCTGGTTAAACAGGAGCGCGCCGCGTTAATCGCGCAGCTTCAAGCCTTGCCGATTCAGGTGTACCCCACACAAGCCAATTTTATTACCTTGCGTGTCCCTACGGGTCAGGCCGATCGCATTTTTCAAGGCTTAAAAGCGGATAACATTCTGATTAAAAATCTATCGCCCAATGGCGGTTTGCTTGCAGATTGTTTACGGGTAACGGTTGGTACGCCGAGTGAAAACCAAGCCTTTTTACAACGCTTTTCACAGCATTTGCTTGCAACGGAGTGAGTTTGTGCTGAGAGCGGACTTGCTGCACTATTTAGATGAATTGCTTTCGGTTGCGCATTTTCAAGATTATGCACCTAATGGCTTGCAAGTAGAGGGTAAGTCTGAAATTCAGCGTGTTGTTTTAGGTGTGACCGCTTCGCAAGCGCTGATTGATGAAGCGGTTGCACGTCAAGCTGATGCAATTATTGTTCACCATGGTTTTTTTTGGAAAAGCGAACCGCTCACCCTCACTGGTATGAAGTACCGTCGTATTCGTCGTCTAATTCAGCATGACATTAATCTGCTTGCCTATCATCTTCCGCTGGATGCGCATCCTGTGTTGGGTAATAATGCGCAGCTTGCTCGCTGTTGGCAGTTGACGGATATTACGCCGCCACAAGCCGATAATGGGCGTCAACCGAGTTTAGTTCGTCTAGGTAAATTGGCCAAGCCTATGGCGTTTGCTGATTTTAAACAGCGTGTGGCGCAGACGCTACAACGTGAGCCTTTGCATCTTCCGGGGGGGCCGCAGATGATTGAAACGGTTGCTTGGTGTAGCGGTGGGGCGCAGGGTTATATCCAACAAGCGATTGACTGGCAAGCGCAGGTGTATATTAGCGGAGAAGTATCGGAGCAAACCTGTCATCAGGCGGTGGAGAATTGCATTCATTACTTAGCTGCAGGCCATCATGCCACGGAAACTTGGGGAGTGAAGGCTTTAGCTGCGCACCTAACGGAGCAGTTTGGCTTGGATGCACAGTTTGTCGATTGTCCAAATCCGGTGTGATGTCGGTGTCTTAGGTGCAGTATGTGCGGCGCTGATGGTCGTTTTCGTGTGATAATTCCAGCGTATTTTTCTGAAGATTGTTGTAATCAAATGGCTGTTGCATTGCAGGTGATTGGCCTCGAGTAGTTAATGTTTCAGACTTTTGGCTTGCACAGCGCTTCTTATAGAAAATTTTGATGATTTATTGCCTACTTATAAAATCTATTTATTTTCTTATAAAGATTTATTGGTAGGCGTTCGTTGTAAAGGTTCTGTAGAATAGAGCCTCAATTTTGAGCCATGAGGAAGTCATGACTATGTCTGAAGTAAAAAATGTTGAGACGGTTAATCTAAGACGTCGCCAAATGCTCGCAGGCGCAACCGGTGTGGTTGGGGCTGTGGGGGCGGCGTTTGTGGCCGTGCCTTTTGTGGGAGCTTGGCAACCGAGTGAAAAGGCTAAAGCGGCGGGTGCGCCAGTAACAGCCGATATTAGCGCTTTGCAGCCTGGGCAAATGATGACGCTGTCATGGCGCGGTAAGCCAGTTTGGATTGTACATCGTACGCCTGAAATGCTGGCGCGTTTAGCCGACTTGGATGAGGCGGTTCGTGATCCGCAATCTAATGAGTCGATTCAACCGGATTATTGTAAAAATCCGGCACGTGCGCTCAAGCCGCAGTATTTAGTTGTGGTGGGTATTTGTACGCACTTGGGCTGCGCGCCTTTGTATCGTCCGGCGCTAAATTCACCGGATATGGCAGTGAATTGGCGTGGCGGATTTTTTTGTCCTTGTCATGGTTCGAGTTTTGATTTAGCCGGTCGCGTATTTCGCTCAGTACCCGCGCCAACGAACCTAGAAATTCCGCCTTATACCTTCTTAACAGAAACTACAATTCGCGTCGGTGAAGATGCTGAAACCGGGGGTCAAGCATAATGACTGAACAAACTAAATCCGTTGCACCAGGTGGTTTACTCAAGTGGTTAGATGATCGTTATCCGCTGATTAGTACGTGGAATGCACACGTTGCCCAGTACTATGCGCCGAAAAATTTTAACTTTTGGTATTTTTTTGGCTCCTTGGCGTTATTGGTGTTGGTGAACCAAATTGTTACCGGTATTTGGTTGACGATGAGTTACAAACCTTCGGCGGCAGAGGCATTTAATTCGATTGAATATATTATGCGTGATGTCGAATGGGGGTGGTTAATTCGTTATATGCACACTACAGGCGCTTCGGCATTTTTTATTGTGGTGTACTTGCACATGACGAGAGCCTTGCTTTATGGTTCGTATAAGCAACCGCGTGAATTGGTTTGGTTAATTGGTATGCTAATTTTCTTGGTACTAATGGCCGAAGCGTTTATGGGTTATATGTTGCCTTGGGGACAGATGTCATATTGGGGTGCGCAGGTGATTATTTCGCTGTTTAGTGCGATTCCGATTGTTGGGCCTGATTTGGCTTTATGGATTCGAGGTGATTACATTATTTCCGATGCCACGCTGAATCGCTTTTTTGCGTTGCACGTGATTGCGCTGCCGTTGGTATTGATTGTGTTGGTGTTTATGCACATTGTGGCCTTGCACAAAGTGGGGTCAAACAATCCAGACGGTAACGATATTAAAAAGTTTAAAGACGCACAGGGGTTACCATTAGATGGGATTCCATTCCATCCGTATTACACAGTGAAGGATTCGTTTGGTGCGGTATTCTTTATGATTTTGTTCGCCTTAGTGCTGTTTTACTTACCCGAAGGTGGCGGTTACTTTATCGAGAAGCCTAACTTTGAACCGGCTGATCCGTTGAAAACGCCAGATCATATTGCACCCGTGTGGTATTTCACTCCTTTCTACGCCATTTTGCGTGCTATACCTGATAAATTTTTAGGTGTTGTGGCGATGGGGGCATCGATTGCGGTATTGTTTGCGATGCCTTGGTTGGATCGTTGTAAAGTGCGCTCGATTCGTTATCGCGGTAATTCATATAAACTGCTATTGGCGATGTTCTTGGTCAGCTTTGTTGCCTTGGGTGTGTTGGGTGCGTTGCCCTCAACACCAACCTATACTAAGTTAGCGCAAATCTTTACGGTGTTATATTTTGCTTTCTTTATTATTCTGCCGTTTACGTCGGTTAATGAGCGCACAAAACCCGTACCAGAGAGGACTTCGTGATGAAATGGATGAATCAGTTTACGTTAGGCTTGATAGTTGCGTTGTGGTGGCCTTTTGCGACGGTAATTGCCGCACCTTCGTATAGTATTGAGTTAGAGCAGCCAAACAATGATGTTCGCGATACGGCCTCTTTGCAGCGAGGTGCCGTATTGTTTTCTAACTATTGTATGGCGTGTCACTCGGCAGAATATATGCGTTTTAACCGTGTTGCTCGCGATTTGGGCTGGACGGATGAGGAGGTGGTAGAGAAGGTGGCGCATGGCCTCAATTTGCCAGTTGATTCTTTACAAACGCGTATTCAACTTGGGGTGTCGGAGGCCGTTTTTGGCATCAAGGCGCCAGATTTATCGTTAATGGCTCGCTTAAAAGGTAATGACTATGTGTATACGTTTATTCGCGGTTATTACGAAGATGAGCAGGGTAACTGGAATAATCATGTGTTGGCCGGTACGTCGATGCCGAATGTGCTCGAAGGCTTAAAACGTCATGCGAGTGCTGAGGAGTTTGATCAGGCCACGGTGGATTTAGTCAATTTTCTCGATTACCTAGCAGAACCCTATAAAGTAAAGCGTTGGGATTTAGGTTGGAAAGTAGTGGTGTTTTTATTGGTGCTGTTGCTGTTTACCTATTTGCTTAAACGTGAATATTGGCGTGATATTAAACATTAGCTAGACTAAAAAGCCCGCTAAGCGGGCTTTTTAGTTATAGCAGCAAGTAAAAGGGATGCACAGATGGCGAAGGCAAAGTCGGTGTATGTTTGTACGGAGTGTGGCGCGGAACACTCTAAGTGGCAGGGGCAGTGTGCCGAATGCGGCGAATGGAATACGTTAAAAGAGTTGAAGCTCTCGCCTGCCTCTAAATCGCCCGCCGCTCGAGTTGCGCAGGGGTATGCTGGCGCGCATTCGAATAGAGTCGTATCGATTGAAGATGTGGATTTAGCACAGGTACCGCGGATTCACAGCGGGATGTCGGAGTTAGATCGTGTGCTCGGTGGAGGAATTGTGCCGGGTTCGGTGGTACTGATTGGCGGTGATCCAGGCGTGGGTAAGTCGTCGATTTTGTTACAGGTGATGTGTGGCTTGAGTCAGCATTTAAAGGTGTTATACGTTACTGGCGAGGAATCTTTGCAGCAGGTTGCGCTACGTGCAACCCGAATGCAGTTGCCGTTGCAGCATTTGCGCTTGCTGGCGGAAACCCAAGTGGAAACCTTGTTGGCGTTTGTCGAGCAAGAGCAACCCAAAGTGATGGTAGTGGATTCGATTCAGACTATGCAGATGGTGGAAGTTGGCTCAGCGGCAGGCGGTGTGACACAGGTGCGCGAATCGGCCGCCTTTTTAACCCGTTATGCAAAACAGCATCAAGTAGCTGTTTTTTTGGTGGGTCATGTAACGAAGTCGGGTGAGGTTGCGGGGCCTCGTGTGTTGGAGCATATCGTTGATAGTGTGATTTTTTTGGAAGGTCAGTCTGACAGCCGATTTCGTACATTACGCGCCATTAAAAATCGCTTTGGGGCGGTAAATGAATTGGGTGTGTTTGCAATGACCGAGCTTGGCTTGAAACAGGTTAAAAATCCTTCGGCAATTTTTTTGTCGCGCTCGCCGCAGCCGACACCGGGCTCGGTGGTGGTGGTGATTTGGGAGGGAACGCGTCCGCTTTTGGTGGAGGTCCAGGCGTTGGTCGATGACTCGCCTTATGGCGCGCCACGCCGGGTGAGCTTAGGCTTGGACTCAAACCGTATCGCGATGTTATTAGCCGTGTTACATCGTCATGGTGGGGTTCAGGCGAGTGACCAGGATGTGTATGTGAATGTCGTCGGTGGGATAAAAATCAACGAAACCAGTGCGGATTTGGCGTTATTGATGGCGATCCTATCGAGTATGCGTAATCAACCTTTGGCACAGGATTTAATTGTATTTGGCGAGGTGGGTCTGTCGGGCGAGATACGGCCCGTTCCAAGTGGTCAAGAGCGATTATTTGAGGCAGCAAAGCATGGCTTTACCCGCGCGATTGTGCCGCAAGCGAATATCCCGAAGGGCGGTATTGGCGGGATGGAGATTATCGGTGTGCAAACGTTAGCGCAAGCGCTGGATGCGCTTTAGTGTCGATGGCTTTGTGTTGGTCAAACTAGTTTACCTTGGGCTTTTGAATCGGCTAGAATGAGCTGTAGAGAGTTCCTATTTTTACGAGTTTTTAGCAGGCCTGCTAAAAACTCGGCGAATCAGATAGCGAGAGACATTATGTCAAACTTGGCTTCAATTCAACCTTTGATTGCGTTATATCAGGGCAGTACTTTAGCGGTGGCTTATGTCGAGGCCGATGCGCAAGCAGCTTGGCAAGTGCTATGGCAAAACTCAGCGGCGGTATCACAGTGGGGGGGGTATGATATTAATGCTGATATGGAGTTGAAGTTGCATTTGTTGAGTGCGCTAAAGCGCACGGCACCAAGCAGCTTTTCACATCAGCTGCCGCGTTGTGTTGATTCGCACCAGTTTACCTTATTTCATTTTCAGCAGGGTTTGGTGGTGCAGTTTAGTGCCGCCGAACCTCATGCCTTGCCTTTAACGATTAATCCTTCTGAAGTGAACTTGTATCGTGGCGTATTGGATGCTGCTGGTTTGGGGGTATTTGATTGGGATGTGCAGGCGGATAGATTGCGCTATAACGAGCGATTATATCAGCTGTGCGATGTGTCGCCCTTGGAGCTGGGGCAGTGTAAAGCGGAATTTATTGCTCGTATTCATCCGCAGGATCAAGCACGCTTTGAGGATGCGTTATTTGCTCATATTGAAGCGCATTGGCCGTTTAATGTGAGCTTTCGTTTTCAAACCGCCAGCCAAAGTTATATTTGGCTGCAAGCGACTGGTCAGGCATATTGGGATGAGTCGCGTCAACAGGCTTTGCGTTTGATAGGCTCGTTGCGCGATATTTCCGATGCTAAGCGTAGCGAGCAAACGGTTAGGCAGCGTGAAGCGCTGATTGAACAAATTTTAGATGCGTTACCGATTAGCATTTATGTGAAGGATGCGCAGGGATGTTTCCGCTTTTTTAGTCAGCAGACAGAAAAGCTTACTGGTGTTTTACGTAGTAAAGCTATTGGGCGTACAGATTTTGAGGTGTACCCAATCGATTTTGCGCGTGAACAGGTGGCGATGGATCAGCAAGCCAAGCAACAAGGGCAGTTGATTGTGTCGGAGGAAGAGGTCGATTTACCCACTGGCAAGCGTTGGTTAATGTGTGGTCGCGGTCCGATTGAAGTGCTGCGCCCAGAGCAAAAGTCTGAGGTGTGGATACTGGGGTTTTCTTTGGATATTACCGAAAGACGCGAGATGGAGGAAGTGCTGAAAATTGCGCGTGAACAGGCGGAAGCGGCGGCAAAAGCCAAGTCGGAGTTTTTATCGGTGATGAGCCATGAAATTCGTACGCCATTAAACTCGGTGATTGGTACTTCGGCTTTGTTGCTCGATTCGGCGATGCAGACCGAGCAGCGCCAGCAAATTGAGATGATTAAGCGTGCCGGTGAGCATTTGTTGCATTTAATTAATGATATTCTTGATTTTAACAAACTCGATGCCGGTCAAGTGCAGTTAGAAAATCAGGCGTTTAGTTTGTACGAACAGCTCGAAACGGCGATGTCGATGGTTAAAACACATGCTGATGTTAAGCAGGTTGCGTTGCGTTGTGAGCGTGCGCCGAATTTGGTGAATTTTATTCGGGGGGATGAATCTCGGTTACGCCAAATTCTGCTTAATTTACTGGGCAACTCAGTGAAGTTTACCGAGCAGGGTTCGGTGTGTTTATCGGTTATGACCAGTCCAACGCATGCGAATATGACCCGGTTTGAAATTCGCGATACTGGGATAGGTATTGCGCCTGATAAGTTGGGCAGTTTGTTTAGCGAGTTTACGCAGGCTGATGCGTCTACTACACGTAAATATGGCGGCACGGGCTTAGGTCTGTCGATTAGTAAAAAATTAGTCGAAGCAATGGGGGGTGAAATTGGTGTTAGTAGTGAATTAGGCGTTGGTAGTTGCTTTTGGTTTGAGGTTCCGACACCACCAGCCGATGAACAAGAGGTTCAGCGCGCTAATTTACAGGAAAATTATGACGACCAGCAGTCGCTGAATGTGCTGGTGGCAGAGGATAATCCATCAAATCAATTATTGATTCGGGCGATTCTAACTAAGCTGAATCACCGGGTGACGATTGCTGCGAATGGCTACAAAGTCATTGAGTGTTTACAAGCGTGCGATGAACCGTTTGATGTGATTTTGATGGATATGCAAATGCCGGAAATGGACGGCTTGGAAGCGACGGCATATATTCGGCGTCTGCCTGATCCTCGCTTGGCTACGTTGCCAATTATTGCACTGACGGCGAATGCGTTATCTGGCGATAAAGATCGGGTTATCGCAGCGGGAATGAACGATTATTTGAGCAAGCCGATTGATATTCACGCGCTTAAGCAGGCGTTATGGCGTTGGAGTCATCAGGTAAATTCAATTTAAGGCCTGTTTGTCGCGCAAGTGTAATGCATAAGATGTTCAGTTGAGCTGTCCTAAACTGGATGTATCTATCAGCTAGAGCAGAACATTAGCAGGCCTGAGTCTAAGCTAAGTTAGCTGTTATATTTAACAGCTAACCGTTACTTTGAAGGTGCGGGTTAAATTCTTTGTATTATTCTGTATGTCTATTCAGTGGACTGGGATAACCAGTCGTACCAAAGCGCGAGTGATTGCGGATGATTGGCTGCTACTGCGGAACGCTTCGTTATCGCAAGGCGCAATACCGGTGTGCCATCCAGTGCGCAACTCGCACCTCCTGCTTCGTTAAGAATGAGCCAACCGGCAGCATAATCCCACAGACTTTGATTGCCATGCAGATACACATGGCCGCGTCCGGCCGCAATCCAACACCAATCGAGTGCTACCGAACCAAAACTGCGCTGAGAGGCATAGGGTGCTTGTGTGGCTAAACGCGTGGCGAGTTCGGCGCTTAGGCGTTTGAAATCAATGACTCCAACACTGTGTTTTAAAGGGGTAATCGTTCGATTAGCTTGCAAAGGGGTGTGGTTGAGTTCAGCGCCATAACCAAGGCGTGCGGCAAAAAGTTCATCGCGCGCAGGATCATAAACAAGACCGAGTACAAGAGTATCTTTGATTTTGAGTGCGAGTGAAACGCTAAAAAAAGGAATGCCATTAGCAAAATTGGTGGTACCGTCAATCGGGTCTAAAATCCAACAATCTTGCTCTAGCGCGCTTTGTTGTTCAGCTAGCGCAGACTCTTCACCGACAAAGGTAAACTGTGGCCAGTGCAGTTGTAAATAGTCTTTCATGGCTTTTTGCATCGCGGTATCGGCGAGTGTAAGTAAGCTACCATCGGCTTTAACTGAATAATCAGTGTGCGTAAAGTGGCGCATTATCTGTTGTTTGGCAAGCGCTACAACTTCAGTTTTTAAGTCTAGCCAAGCCTGGTTGTCGGTAAAGGGATGGGAGATCATGTGTAAGCTCATTCGGTTGTTTGGTTGTTTAGTTTGCAAAGCTTGACTGTTTCGATTGCGTTTTGTGTGACTTCGACCACCTCAAGGCTATAGTCGCCGATACGAATACAAGTTCCGATGCTAGGTAAATTTTCAAGATGCTCTTGAATGAGGCCGTTTAAGGTTTTTGGGCCGTCAGTGGGTAAATCGAGAAAGTATTCTTTGTTTAAATCACGAATAAATTCGGTCGCATCCACTGTCATGGTGCCATCCGCATGAATGGCGACAGTTTCGGCGGCTTTTGCTCTTGCATCAGTGGATAGCTTGCCGACGATTTCTTCAAGCAAGTCTTCCATGGTTAGCATTCCTTGCAGTTCACCGTATTCATCGACAATTAACGCCATACGACGTTTGTTTTTATTAAAGTTGGCGAGCTGAGTATTTAGCGGCGTCGTTTCCGGCACGTAGTAAGCCGGGCGCGTAAGTTTGATAATGTCTTTTAAGGTGACGTCTTCTTTAATAAGGGTAGGCAGCGCGCGGCGAAGGTTTAAAATGCCGACTAAGTCTGCATCGAATGTGCCGCGATAAATGGGAACGCGTGTGTAAGGGGAGCGAATCAAGTCTTTAATAAAGTGTTCAAATGGTTGGTCTACATCGACCCCATAGATTTCTTGTTTAGGAATCATGACATCTTCCACCGTCACGCTTTCGAGACGCAAAATGCTGGTGAGCATATCGCGGTATTGTTTGGGCAGTTGGCCAGTAGCTTCGTCAATCAGTGTTTGCAGTTCTTCATGGCTGAGTGAATGGTCATGTTTGAATTTGTTGACGTGAACGCCAAAAATGCGTAAAAACCCATTGGCAAAAATATTTACAAACCACACAATCGGCCCGAACACTTTTAGTAAAGGTTCAAGAATATAGGCCATAGGGTAGGCGATACGTTCGGGATAGAGTGCCGCTACGGTTTTAGGAGCAACTTCTGAGAAAATCAACACAGTGAGGGTGAGTAAGCCGGCGCCAATCGCAATACCGGCTTCACCGACTAAGCGCAAAGCGATAATGGTTGAAATCGATGAGGCAAAAATATTGACAAAATTATTGCCCAATAAAATAACCCCAAGTAAGCGGTCGGGTTTTTCTAGTAGGCGTTGCGCTTTAATCGCGCCGCGATGACCGCTGTTGGCCTTGTGCTTCAGACGATAGCGGTTAAGGGACATGAGTGCGGTTTCAGAGCCAGAAAACAGCGCGGATAACACCAGCATTAAAAATAGAACAAGAAATAAAAAAGCTAAAGATATATCGTTCAAGAGATAACCATTATGTTGTGAATCAAGGTTTCAGATTATAGCTAAGTTTAGGGTAAAAATCTCAGCTTCAGTTATTGTAATCTGCCGTTAATCATGGCTAACGGGTTGATAGCCATGGCAAAGATACAGGCTAAACGCGATAATGGGTGTGTTACGAATATGCACATTATCGCGTTCAAGCAATTCGCAGCGCGCGAAATGTCCAGGCGACCCGAAGCGTAAATCATCAGCATAAGCGGGCACAATTAGCAGGCCTGTAGTCTGTGCCGTGGGTTGGCCAAACCATAAATCAAACTGGTCAAAACGCGTATCGGTGACATAGACAGGTTGCGGGTAAGCGTACCAAGCTAAACGGCTGGCGTGTGTCCAGTTGGTGACAAAAAGCGCGGGCACTTCACCGCTGGTGCTGGCAATACGCTGTTGCCAATGTTGTGCTTTTTCGTAAGCTTGTGGCCAGCCGTATAGATCTTGCAGTGGATGGTTAGGCGCACTGACTAACCAAGGCATGGCTAATAATAGGTTTAGTACAAGGCTTAGTACAAGTAAAAAAACCCCTTGGCCGATGGCAAATAAGCGCACACCAAACCGTGACCATTGGTGTAAACACCAGTGTGCCACCACCGGCGCGATAAATAACCAAGCGAGGGCTGTCCAGTGCGGCAACGTCAGTTTGTGTCCGGAGCCGTAGGCAAACAACAATAAAATGGGTAGTGCAAACAGTGCGGCGAGTCGATAAGAGCTGGGGCGCCAGACATAGGTTAGCATTAGCCCTAGACCGACTAAATAGAGTAGTGGGCCGTATAAGATAAATTGCGCCGCTTGGCTGCCTAGCGCCCGTAGTACAGACCAGTGTGGGTCGCGTGTACCATGTTCAAGTTGGTAGCGAAATGATAGCCAGTCATGTTGCATATTCCAATGCAGTACCGGTAGTATCAGTATTAACGCAACGAGGGCCGCTAACCAAGGACCTTTGCTGCGTAGCCAGTCCCAGCGCCGTTCTATCAGTATCACCAACACAATCGAGAGTGCCAGCGTAATGGCGGTATATTTAGATAGTGCGGCGAGGCCGAGCCATAGTCCTAGCCATAACCATGTGCTCAGTTTGGGGTGCTGGCGTAGTTTAATGAGTGTTAGTAGGGTGAGTAACGCGAATACCATCAGCGGCGCTTCCGGTAGCATGGCGAGGCCGAGTAGTTGGAACATGAGACTGAGTTGAATCAGTACTAGCGTCCAAAAGCCGAGCCACGCAGGGGCACTAGGGAAAAAAGCAAATGCTAAGCGGTAGAGTAAAAACTGCGTGAGGGCGAACAGTGAAATCGGGAGTAGGCGGGTGAGCCAGTCGTGTTGGCTAAACCAGACAAAAGGGATTTGCAGCCAGCCAACGAGCGGTGGGTGGTCAAAATAACTCCAGTCGGGTTTAAGTGCATACAGTGCATAATGCGCTTCATCAACGCTTAATCCGGCTTGCGGCGCTAAAAAAAGGTGCCAAAGACTAATCAGGCTAACCAGTGCAATGCTGGCTTGCGCCGGTGGAGATAAGCGTGTAATCACCATCAAAAACTCTAAAAAAACGCTCATTCTAGCTTAAAGCGGATGTCAGCGCCAGCGAGGGGGCTTGACAAGGGGTGTATAATAACTTTTTCGATTAACTTGTGTTTTGCCTTTGCGCAAAAGGAGCTGATATGTCCGATATTCCGTTAACTAAGCGTTCCGTGATGACTTTGTTTTCCGATCCGCGTAGCCCAAATTCGCATCGCGTGCGCTTGGTGGCGAAGGAAAAAGATATTCCGATGGATGTGATTGAGGTGGATCCGGACAATATGCCGGAGGATTTGATGGAGCTCAATCCTTACGGGACGCTACCGACGCTGGTGGATCGTGAATTAATTTTATATGATGCGCAGGTCATTATTGAGTATTTGGACGAGCGTTATCCACACCCGCCGTTGATGTCGGTCGATCCGATTTCGAAGGCGCGTTCTCGTCAGCAGTTACGCCAAATCGAAACCGAGTGGTATCCGTTGGTGGAGGTGATTGTGCGCAATGAAAACGCGGAGGATGTGAAGCGCGCGCGTCGTGATTTAACCGAGCGTTTAATTCAAATGATTCCGGTGTTTGCGCACAAGCCTTTTTTTATGAGCGAGGACTATACCTTGGTTGATGCAAGTTTGGCGGTATTGCTATGGCGTTTACCGTCGCTGGGTATTGAGTTGCCTAAGTCGGCGAAGGCGATTACCGACTACTCTAATCGATTGATGGAGCGCGAAATGTTTAACGAAAGCTTGTCGGATGATGAGTTGGATATGAACGATGCCTAAGTCTGATGCTGCAGTTGATGGCATTTGCATATACCAAAGGTGACTCAGATGATTTCAAACCGACCTTATTTAATTCGTGCCGTGTATCAATGGATTGTTGATAATGATTGGACGCCGCATATGCAGGTGGATGCGTTTTATCCTGGCGTGGATGTGCCAATGGAGTTTGTGGAAAACGGAGTGATTGTGTTGAATGTGTCGACGCAAGCGGTGCTGGGTTTGGAGATGATGAATGAGGTTATGCGTTTTCGTGCCCGTTTTCAGGGAGTTGAGCGCAAAATTACGTTTCCGCCACAGGCCGTGTTAGCGGTGTTTGCGCGTGAAAACGGACAGGGAATGCCTTTTCCACCCGAGCCTTATCCGCAAGAGGAGGAGGTGCCGACGCCCAAGGCGAAGCGGCCAAACCTGACGGTGGTTAAATAGGGGCGAAAGGTTGAATGACCTGTAGCGAAGGAAAAGCGGTTTCGACCGCTTTTTTATTGTCCGCTAAAAATAGCAGCTTTAAGTTGGGTCCGGCATCCATTGTAAAGTAGACTTCTATGCCTTGTTGGCGTAAGGCCCATACCTGTTGCATCGCGGCCAGTGAGGCGGGTTGCCAATAGACAATTGGTGGCCAAGTCGCAATCATTGTCGCGTGCATTGATAACGCGTTGTGTTCGGCCGTTTCGCCCAAAAGTGTGAAGTCGAAGCGTTCAATCGCCTGTTTAATAAGTGTTACTTGCCGTTCTGCTTGTGTCGGCCAGCCTTGGTAAAGCGCACAGTGATGCACGGTTTGTTGCATACCGGCGCTAGAGCTGATCGCTTTTTCGCCAATATCAACCTTGACTAGACCAATACACAAAGCAGGCCAGCGCGTAGGCAATGCTTCGGCAAACGAGTCCATGCCATCGTCGCGTTCTCCTTTGTGCCAGAGGGCAAAGCCACAAAACAGCGAGCGGCTGGCACTGCCGCTGCCAAGTCGTGCGAGTATAGAGAGACGCGCGCTGTCGAGTTCCCAACCAAATAGCGCGTTAAGCGCTAACACTAATGCGGCATACCCAGACGCCGAGGAGGCTAATCCGGCCCCAGTGGGGACGCTATTAACGGTGTCAACATCAAAAGCTTGCCCTGGTAGGCGAAAGAGGTCGAGATAACGACTCAGCCTTTGTGCAAACGGATGATGACTGGCAAGCGGTTGCTGATTTAAACGGATTTCATCTTGTGCGCGTTCAGTCAGTGTTAGCTGGGTTTGCGTGCCAAGGCCGGGTAGGCTTACCGATAAACTGGAGTTGGTCGGTAGGTTGAGCGCGATGTCACGTTTTCCCCAGTATTTGCTGAGTGCTATATTAACCGGCGCCTCACCATATCCTTGTTGGTGTTTCGCTTGGCGGTGGGGCAGAAGGTGTGCGAGACAGGTTTGCACCATCGGATTCTCCTAGAAATGTGCGCGCAGTGTGATGCCGATTTGTCGTGGTTCACCAAGGCGTAGATAGGTTTGTGCGCCATCGCCGTCGAAATGGTCAAAGAAATAACCACGTGTGGCATAGCGCTCGTTACTGAGGTTTTTACCCCATAAATAAATGTCGTAGTGCTGGCTTTCATAGCCTAGGCGCGCATCGAATAAGGCATAAGCGCGCGATTTTTCGTTGTTGATATTGTCGAAGTAAAAGCTGTCCATGCCGCGTACTTGCGCAAAGACATACCAACCAGTCTGCCAGCGATAGTGCGAGCCTAAACGGTATTGGTAGTTTGGCGCATACGCCATTTCGCGGTTTTGGATGCTAAAACTTTGATTGATTGGTTGTCCGGATATGGCGGTTTTTAGCAGGCCTGCAGAACTGAAAAGTTGCCAGTGGCGGGTGATTTGCCAATCGAGTTGGGTTTCTAGGCCATAGTGTTGCGCACGTTTAAGGTTTTCGGTGAAATATACCCATTCATTGCCTTGCGGTTCTTGTGCGCTGCCATCAAATTGCGGCTGGTCGCGATCCATGTAGAACAGTGTGGTAGACAGCGTTAAGCCGAGGGTTTCCCATGTGGCGTTGTGGCCGATTTCGTAGTTAAGCAGTGTTTCGGCGTTAAAACGTACGTAGGTTGGGTGGCTTAAGCCGGTATTAAAACCGCCCGCTTTGAAGCCACGCGTTAGGCCGATGTGTCCGCGATGAATTGGATTAAATTGGTAGGCATAGGTGATAGCGCCGCCCCAAAGGGTTTCAGCGGGCGCGTGTTTGTCATGCAGCGGGTAGTCGTAAGCGCCGCTCCCGTAAGAAATGTCTAAGCCGTGCTTGCGTGTGTTCATGTCAAAGTATTGTTGGTTGTGTTCAATACGCAGGCTGTAGGTCAGCGTCGCTTGTTGGTTAAGTTGGTGATCGATTTGGCCATACGCGGCAAGTTTGTGGTGGTTAAATTGGCTGTCGGCGTCGCTGGCCGCTTGGTCGCCCCACATTGTATAGTCATAGCGCTCGTGACGCTGGTTGCCTTCATCCAGTGTGGAGAAGTAAAGCCCGGCTAACCAATCGGTGGGTTGGTTGAACAGCGTAATGGCTTGGTTGGATATCCAGCGCAGGTCTTGACTGAATTGGCGTCGGTATTTATCGTTGTGATAAAAACCGACGGTACGGGTCGGATCGGCTAGCCAATCGCCATCGTAGGCGTAAAGCATATCCGAATGAGTGAACCCGCTTTGGCTGTGCAAAGTGAATGTAGGGGCAAACCAGCGTGCATTAAGGCCGATAGCTTGGCTGCGTTGGTTGTCGCGTCCGGGATAGTCTGAGTAGGTGTTAAAGCTGTTGTCGCGCGTCCAAACATCGTAGCGGTTGTTGTAGTCGGCATGAATAAGTGTTAATTCGGCTTCTGTGTTGGGACTGGGGAAAAAGAGCACTTTTAAACGAGCATTGAGTTCATCTCGTCCATTGGTATCGGCGCGACCGGTCGTGTGGTTTTGATAAGCGCCGTCGCTTTGATGTTTAAATAACACCAAGCGGTATCGTGTGGCGTCTTGCGCATCGCTAAGTGTGCCATTGGTCATAAGTCCGATTTCTTTTAAGCCGTTTTGACCTAGGCTGGTTTCGAGACGGTGTTCCGTTTGGGCAACTGGGGATTGGCTGCGGATATTAATCAGCCCGCCAATCGCGCTTTGACCATAGCGGGTATTTTGCGGGCCACGCAGAATTTCAACCTGTTGTGTGTCGAATAAGCCACCGGTGAGTGCCATATTGGAAAAATCGATGCCATCAATCGCTACGGCGACGCTCGCATTTGGGGCGCCAGTATAGCTTTCACGTTCACCTAGTCCTCGGATTTGAATATGGCGTGGGCGCGAGCTTTGTCCGGAAAAGTTGACATTTGGGGTTTGGAGTAGCAGGTCTTCAAGATGCGTCGCGCCTTGGTCTTCAATCGCGCTGTGATCATAGATTTCAACGCTGGTATTGGTTTGGTCTGCTTGATTCGCGCGTAAGTCGGCTTGAACTTGAACGGGTTCGAGGGTTTGAGCATACAAATTAGCGCAAAATAATGGCGAACAGAATGTAACGAGCCAACGCAAACGCATGAAGATTATCCTTTAAAAGGTCGGTTTAAAAAAGTTCGAATTGTACCATAGGGCGGGTTTTTGATGTTTTGGTTTACGTGCTTTGGTCGGTGTACACGGCGTTTAATTCTTAGTATCATGGCGTCTTTGCGTTGGAGTGGCGGGTTTATGGCGGTGTATCAAACAATGTTTAGCGTGGAAACCGGCGGGCGCGGCAGTTATAACATTACTTCAAATATCGAACAATTTGTCGCGCAGTCGGGAATACAGAGCGGATTGTGCCAAGTATTCGTTCAGCATACTTCAGCCTCGTTGATGATTACGGAAAACGCCGATCCGAGTGTGCGTCGTGATATTGAATATTGGCTGGCCTCTTATGTACAGGATGGGGATGAGCATTTTGAGCATACTTATGAGGGGGTGGATGATATGAGCGCACATTTGCGCACGCTGTTGACCAACACTAGTCATACGATTCCAGTGTCGCAAGGACGTTTGAATCTAGGGGTGTGGCAAGGGTTGTTTTTATATGAGCATCGAATAGGGCATTTTAGGCGGCAAATGGTTGTAACGATTTATGGTGAGTAGTGTCGGAGCGGTCAGATGAGTGGCTTAGATCAATTAGAGCGCGACCGGTTGGCTGAGCTCGAAGAGGCGTTTGCGTTATTTAATCAAACCTCGGATCAATTAACGCAGGCTTATGAGTCGTTGCAAAATCAAGTGGCGCATTTACAACGTCAGTTGGCACAAAGCGATTCGGAAAAGCGCCGAGTGGCGGATCGCTTGGAGCGTTTGCTTACTTTGTTACCTGCGGGCGTCATTGTATTAAACAGCGATAACCAAATTATTGAAATGAATCCGAGTGCTGAAGCGATTTTGGGGCGTGATGCGTATGGACGAGTGTGGGAAGTGGTGGTGCGCAATGTGTTTTTAAGCACTAACGATGCGCAGGAGTTGATGACGCATAATCAAACGATTTACCAGTTGTCGCAAGTTGCGCTAGATAATACATTAGGGCGAATTTTGTTGATTCAAGATGTTACTTCGGCTCGTCAGTTACAAGATCATATTAATCGCCATCAGCGTTTACGTTCGATGGGCGAGATGGCGGCATCTTTGGCGCATCAAATTCGTACCCCGTTGGCTGCAGCGTTGTTATATGTGTCGCAGTTGTCGCTTAATACCTTGGATGAGGAAAAACGCACGCGTTTTGTAAGTAAAACTTTGCTTAGTTTGAAGCACTTAGATGGCTTGGTTAAGGATATGTTGCAATATGCCAAGGGGGGTACGGTAGGGGAAACCTTGATTGAGTTGGACGAGTTGGTCGAGAGTTTAGTCGGTTCGGTTGAGCAGCAGGTGCATAACACCGATAGTCATTTGAGCGTAAGCCCGGTTGTGGCAGGCTTGGTGGTGAAGGGGGATAAAGATTCGCTGATGACTGCGCTACAAAATTTGGTGGTGAATGCGATTGATGTGGTCAGAATGCGTGCTAAGATTGAATTGAGCGTGCGTGAGGTTTATGACGACTGGGTTGATATTATCGTCAGCGATCAAGGCCCCGGTATTGAGGTGGCGATTCAGGAGAAAATTTTTGAACCCTTTTTTACCAGTCGTGCCAAGGGTACCGGTTTGGGATTGGCGGTGGTGAGAACGGTAGCGGAAGCGCACGGCGGCGAAGCATGGGTTAAGTCTGTTGTGGGACAAGGTGCGCAGTTTGGGATTCGATTACCCTTGTTGAAAAAAGAGGTGTGTGTGTGACAATCGCAAAAATTTTAGTGGTAGAAGACGATGCAGAATTGCAAGAGGCCTTGATTGATATTTTGACTTTGAACGAATTTGAGGTGCTGGCTGTTAGCTCGGCAGAAGAGGCGTTGGTGGCCTTGGATGACGAAATCGGCATGGTGTTTTCCGATATTCGCATGGATGGTATGGATGGTTATAGTCTGATGCAGCGCATTCGTGCGTTAAAACCGTATTTGCCGATTGTGCTTATGACGGCTTATGGCACGATTGAGCAAGCGGTGGAAGCGATGAAAGAGGGCGCAGTTGACTATATGGTCAAACCGTTCGAGGCATCGGTTCTGGTTGAAAAAGCGAAATCTTATCTCAATCGTGATGCCTCATCGGAGGATGATTTTATCGTCGCGGATCCGGCGAGTACGCAAATTAAAACCATGGCTAACAAGGTAGCGCAAAGCGACGCTAGTGTGATGATTAGCGGTGAAAGCGGAACGGGTAAAGAGGTGCTGGCGCGCTATATTCATAAGCAGTCTGCGCGCCGCGATCAGCCTTTTGTGGCAATTAATTGTGCCGCAATTCCAGAAAATATGCTTGAAGCTGTATTGTTTGGCTATGAGAAGGGGGCGTTTACTGGCGCGATGAAGTCGATGCCCGGTAAGTTTGAACAGGCGCAAGGCGGGACGATTTTTCTTGATGAAATTGGTGAAATGAAGCCGGATTTGCAAGCAAAATTGCTCCGCGTTTTGCAAGAGCGTGAAGTAGAGCGTATTGGATCGGTCAAGTCGATTCAGTTGGATTTACGTGTATTGAGTGCTTCTAATATTGATATGCAGCAAGCGATTCGTGATGGGCGTTTTCGTGAAGACTTGTTTTACCGCTTGAATGTGTTTCCGCTTCACTTGCCGCCTTTGCGCGAAAGACCGAAAGATATTGCCGCTATTGCCGCTAAGTTGTTGCAGCGTCATTGTCAGCACGCACGGGTGCAGCCAACGATTGCCGAGGTTGCGATGCACAAAATGGTGGCGTATGCTTGGCCGGGTAATATTCGTGAGTTAGATAATGTGATTCAACGGGCGTTGGTTATGATGGTTGGGGATGTGATTAACGAACATGATTTGATGTTTGATTTGGCCCAGTCTTGTTCCGAATCGAAAGGTGGCGTTTTGCTATCAAATACGATTCAAGTTGATGAAGATGAAGGTCATTTTGATCTTAAAGCGCGCGAAGTGGATACTATTTTAGCAGCGTTAAAACGTAATAATGGTCATCGGCAAAAAACAGCAGAAGACTTAAATTTAAGCCCAAGGACTTTGCGTTATAAGTTGGCTAAACTCAAAGAACAGGGTGTGGATGTGCTCTAAGTTAGCATGGGTGTGTTGTAGCGTATCCATGAGCGCGAGTTGATAAAAAGAACCTAAAGGTGTTTTTTTTGTTGGCATGTGCTTTGCTGTTTGTGTGATAATTCAATTTAAACTTCGTGTGTGTTTTTAAAGGTTTTGTGTTCGATGGAAAAGGTAGATACTCAAAGTTTGATTTTGCAGATGCGTGCATTGAGTGCGCAGGCTCAAAATCGTGTTGACAATACACCAGAGGTTGAGCAAACAGGTCAGGCAAAAGCGTCTGGATTTGCAGACCTGCTGAAGCAGTCGGTAGAGGCCGTTAATGCCGAGCAGCATAAGTCGAGTCAAATGAAGTCGGCCTTTGAGCGCGGCGATGAGGGCGCAGATTTAACGGAAGTTATGATTCAAGCACAAAAAGCCAGTCTGTCTTTTCAAGCTATGACTCAAGTGCGTAACAAACTTGTTGAAGCCTATAAAGATGTGATGAATATGCCTATTTAATCGGCTGTATCAATGTATAACCTATTAAGAGTGTGGAATGGCTGAATCGGCATCACTGGATAATAAACTCAATCCGCAAGCCCCCGCTTCGGGGCTTTCCGCACTGGTCAATAACCTCACTTCTCTTCCCGTTGCGCGGCAAGTGGCGATTATTATCGGCTTGTCGGCGTCTATTGCCTTAGCTATCGGTATCTTAACTTGGTCTCAAACCACTAATTACACGCTGTTGTTTGGCAGTATGGAAGCGCGTGAGTTGAACGAGGTGGTGCAGCTTTTAGATGCACAAAAAGTCGAGTATAAATTAGATGCCGGTGCCGGTTCGATTCATGTCCCTTCGGATAAGGTTCATGCGCTTCGCTTGCAATTAGCGGCTGAGGGTTTCCCAAAACAAGCTGATACAGGCTATCAATTATTGGATCGTGAGCAAGGGTTTGGTATTTCGCAGTTCCGTGAAACGACTCAGTATCATCGTGCGCTGGAGGGCGAGCTGGCCAAATCGGTCGCTTCCATTAATGCGGTCGCCTCCGCCCGGGTCATGCTAGGCTTGCCAAAACGTTCTGTGTTTGTCAGAAAACAGGAGTCGCCCACGGCATCGGTTGTTATTAAACTCCATTCCGGTCGTTCCTTGACCGAAGAGCAAGTGTCGTCCATTGTGCACTTGGTCGCCGCCAGTATCCCTAATATGAATCCTAAAGACGTGACAGTAGTGGACCAGTTGGGCAACTTGCTTACCAGTAATAATCAATCTACTAATATGCAGATGAGTATGCGTCAGCTTGATTACACGCGTACCGTAGAGGAAACCCTGTCTAGTCGAGTCGTTAATTTGATAGCGCCGATTGTTGGCGGGGCGAATAAGGTGCGCGCGCAGGTGACCGCGGAAATGGATTTTACTCAGCAAGAGTTGACGCGCGAAAATTATGACCCCGATCCTTCGGCCATCCGGTCTGAGCAAGAAATTCGTGAAATTAATCGTAATGAAGGGCCACAAGGTATTCCTGGTGCGCTGACTAATCAGCCGCCAAGAGCAGGCTTGGCTCCGGAGGAAGGTTATAATGGTGCAGATACGGATCCTAGTGTGCGTAACTTCTCTGATAAGCGTACGCGTAATTATGAAATTGATCGTACCATTAGTCATATTAAAAACTCGGTAGGTGTGATTCGTCGCTTGTCAGTGGCGGTGGTGTTGGATGATAAGATTGTTGACAATGAAGGAACGGTTGAGCGTGTGGCGCTGTCTGATGAAGAGCTTCAAAGTTATCGGCGTTTGATTAGCGATACCGTAGGGTTGGATGAAACGCGCGGCGATACGCTAACCGTGGTGAATGCGTCATTTGTTGAGCCGAAGGACACGTTTTTTGATAGTACGCCTTTCTGGCATGAGGCTTGGTTCTGGGACTTAATGAAGCAGGTGTTGGCGGCGCTTGCCTTGCTTGTCATTGTGTTTGGTGTGATTCGTCCAATGTTGCGTGATTTGACGAAGAAAGATGAGGCCTATTTAGAGTATCCTGAGGATGTGGAAGAGGAAGAGGAAGAAATCCGTGATGCCGATGAAATCGCACGCGCCTTGGATAAGATGAATAAAGAAATCGAAGAGCAGGTGGCTGAAGATAGTGCAACCAACAGTGAAGAAGCTGATGCGCTAGAGCGGGTTAAAACATTGGCTGCGAATGATCCGAAACTGGCTTCGATGATTATTAAACAATGGATGCACGGAGGGAGTTAGCGTGGCTGAAGCTCAAAAAGGGGATGGCGACGAAAACGCAATGAGCGGTATGGATAAAGCGGCGATTTTGTTGTTGGCTTTAGGTAAAGAAACCGCCGCTTCGGTGTTAAAGCATTTGAATCCGCGTGAAGTGCAGCAGATGGGTACGGCGATGACCAGCATTGAGAATGTGACTCATGAAGACGTTCACACGGTGATGAAAGATTTTCTCAATATGATTGGTGATGATGCGCTCGGCGTGGATCCGAACGAGTATGCGCAAAGCTTGATGACTGATGCGCTTGGCGATGGCGGCGGTTATTTGATGGATGCGGCGTTGTTGAGCGATCAGGTACGAGGTTTGGAGGCGTTGAAATGGATGCATCCAACAACGATTGCTAATATGTTGCGTAATGAGCATCCGCAGGTTATTGCGATTGTGTTGTCGTATTTCGATTCTGATCAGGCGGCAGAAGTGTTGCGCGGCATTCCGGCGCGTTTCCAAGCGGAGGTGATTTATCGTATCGCGACACTCACTACAATTCAGCCACGCGCACTGTTCGATTTGAACGATGTATTAGAGAGCGCATCTCGCGATGGAGAGGGGGGTAAGTTGGCTTCAATTGGTGGTGAAAAACGTGCGGCGGAGATACTTAACTTCGTTGGTGGCGGTTTGGATGGGCGTATTTTGGATGAAATCGCCGTTGAGCATGAGGATGTCAGTAAGGCAATTCAAGATAAGATGTTTGTCTTCGATGACATTATCGGCATTGATGATCGTGGAGTGCAGACGATTTTGGCCGATGTGCCCAATGATGTGTTGGTGATTGCGTTGAAGGGTGCGGATAAGAATTTGAAAGAGAAGTTTTTGTCGAATATGTCCAAGCGTCAAGCCGATATTATGCGTGATGATTTAGAAACCGGCGGACCGGTTAAACTCAGCGATGTGGAGGATGCGCAGCGTTCAATTATTCAAATTGTGCGTCGTTTGGCGGATGAGGGCAAGATTATGTTGCCAGGCGGCGGCGAGGAGTTTGTGTAATTTATGTCAGTCGATACGCCAGCAGCCGAGGAGGCGACCGAGGATGTCAAATTGACGCGGTTAGTCAGGGCGCAGGACGTAGCTACGCCGCAAGTTCATACTTGGCAGTTAATGGATTTGGCGCAAGAGGAAAAACAGCGTGAGTTAAAAATTCGCTCCGAGGTGTATGAGCAAATTCAGCGTGAATTACAGCCTCAAATTACGCGCCAAACGGCTATTTTGAAGCGGGAAGCTTATGAGGAGGCGAAGCAGGCTGGCTATGAGGATGGGTACCAAGCTGGGTTTGAAACGGGGCAAGCGCAGGGCTTAGAAAAAGCGGAGCGCGTTGCGGCGGAGGCACTCAAGCCGCAAGTTGAGCGTTTAGAGAAGGTATTTGATGCGTTAGCGCAGCCGCACGCGTTGATTGAGCAGGCTGTATTTGATCAGGTGGCGCAAATTGCTTTAATGTTAGCTGAGCGTTTGATTGAGCACGATTTGGCGGCGGATCCGCAAAAAATGATTGCGTTTGTTAAGCAGGCCGTTGCGTTATTGCCGGATGAAAAGGCGCAGATAGAAGTAGAGCTCAATCCACAAGATTATGAGTTAGTGGCGTATTATCAAACGCAACATAAAACCGGTTGGCAATTAGTCGCACGCGAGCATATTTTGCCCGGTACCTGTCGCGTGAAGTGTTTGAATTCTGTGGTAAATCATAATTGGAAGCAGCGTTTAGCCACGTTGCTCTCTGATAGTGATGACTTAATCGCTTCACTTATTAATCGTCATGGGTTAAGCGCGGATGAGGCTTCATCGGCCTGCGCTTCTTCGTCCGAGACTTAGTACAGCATGGATAGCGCGGCGAAACTTAATCATTTCTTATTAGAAAAACTGACTCAAATGGCCACAAACCTGCCACAAGTGGAAAGCTTGAAGGTCGAGGGCCGTTTGGTGCGCATGGTCGGTATGACTTTGGAGGTGGTGGGTACTTATGCGCCGATAGGGGGGCGATGCCTTATTTTGTCTCCCGGGCGAGAAGCCGTTTTAGCCGAAGTAGTCGGATTTCACGATGAACGCTTGTTTTTAATGCCGATTGGTAATGTGCATGGTTTGGCGCCGAATGCGCGGGTTATTCCACTTGAAGGCGGGGTGAAGGTCGGCGTTGGTTTTTCGATGTTGGGGCGAGTGGTTGATGGTCGTGGTCAGCCGTTGGATGGCAAAGGCGCGATAATAGCGGATGCGTATGTGGATATTGCCGGACAGCGGATCAATCCGTTACAGCGTCAACCGATTGAAAAACCGCTGGACGTTGGGGTGAAGGCCATTAATGGTTTACTGACCCTTGGCGTAGGCCAGCGTGTTGGTTTGATGGCGGGTACGGGGGTGGGTAAGAGTGTGTTGTTGGGGATGATTACGCGCTTTACTGAGGCCGATATTGTGGTCGTAGGCTTGGTGGGGGAGCGTGGGCGCGAGGTGAACGATTTTGTGCGCCATAATTTGGGTGAGGAGGGGTTACGCCGTGCCGTCGTAGTGGCGAGTCCGGCGGATGATACGCCGTTGATGCGTTTGCATGGTGCGATGTTGGCAACGGCGATCGCGGAGTATTTTCGCGATCAAGGCTTAAATGTATTGTTATTAATGGATTCGTTAACCCGTTTTGCGCAAGCGCAGCGCGAAATTGCGTTGGCTGTGGGCGAGCCTCCGGCGAGTAAGGGCTATCCACCTTCGGTATTTGCTAAGTTGCCACAGTTGGTTGAGCGTGCTGGTAATGGCCAAGCCGGTAGCGGTTCAATTACGGCGATTTATACGGTTTTGGCTGAGGGTGATGATCAGAGTGATCCGGTGGTCGATTCGGCACGTGGGGTGTTAGATGGTCATATTGTGTTGTCGCGTACGATTGCCGATTCGGGGCGCTATCCGGCGATTGATATTGAATCGTCAATTAGTCGTTTGATGATTGAGATTGTGTCACCGGAGCAGTATGCACTAGCGCAACGCTTTAAAAAACTTTATTCAGTTTATCAACAAAATCAGGATTTGATTAGCGTGGGGGCTTATCGTAAAGGCACTAGCGCGGAGATTGACCTTGCGATCGCTAAATTTCCAGCGCTAAATAAATTTTTAGCGCAGTCGATTGGCGAGCCCTGCGATTATGCAACGAGTCTGCAGGCTTTGAACTTGGCGTTGAGTTGATAGCGGCGCACGCGAATAGGAGTGGGTGATGTCAGCACTAACTCGGATGAAGATGTTGGTGGACTTGGCGGAGCAAGACGTGGAAAAAGCCGCGTTAACCTTACGTGAATTGCAATCGCAACAGGCGTTTGTGAGTCGCCAGTTAAATGATTTAAAAGCCTATTTACAAGAGTACGTCGCTAAGATGACGACGTCTGGACAGTTTTTTTTGCCGATTCAATTACAAACTACGCAAGCGTTTATCGATAAGCTTAATCAAGCGATTGTTAACCAGCATACACAGTTGGGCGCGCTAGATAAAAATGTCGAGACCGCACAAGCACAGTGGCTCGATAAACGCGCACGTTACAATGCACTGCATAAGGTTTATACCAAGCGTTTACAGCAGGCGCAGCAGTTAGAAGAAAAACAAGAGCAAAAAGCGATGGACGAGTTGTCGGCGTTGCGTTTTGGTCAAGGTCGCGCTCATTAATGGCTAAAATGGCTAAAGTCGTTTGGCTAGACGCGAATGGTTGATTTACAACGCCTAGCTGTGTTGCTGGGCATGGTTATTGCTTAACTCTGTGCATGATAACTTCATGTACAGAGATTCTTTATGCTAACTTCTGTTTCTTCGAGTCAAGAACCCGTATCCGCTTCAGCAGGCCTGCTTGCTTTTGATGGGCAAAGCACGCTTGCTGAGGAGGATATTGAGCAGGCCTTTCGCCGCCACCTTCAGGCCTTAATGGCGCAAGATGGATCGCCTTTGCGCGCATCACTTTCTCAAACCGATTTGGCGCAGTTGCGCCAAACATCGCCTTTATTTGAACGTTATATTCGCGATTTTGAGTTGGACTTGGAAAAAGCCTCGCAGCAAGATGTGTTTCAGCAATTAAGTGATTGGTTGGTTGAGCAGGGTGTGGTGTTTGATGCTGGTTCAACGGTGCGTCAAGGCGTATTTTCAGCAGGCCTGCCAAATAAGGCTTTGAGTACCTTGAGTGTTGGTCAAGATGAAGGAGGGGTAGCACAACAAGCAGGAGTGGCGTTTGCTTTTTTGGCAAATGCTGAGCCTGATGTTGCAGGCTTGTCAGATTGGCCTGCCGAGGCGGAAAAGCCGTTTTCTGCTTTGATATCGGCGCAATCGGCAATGGTGGATAGTCAAGCAGGCGGTGTACAAGCAGGCGGTGTACAAGCAGGCGGTGTACAAGCAGGCGGTGTACAAGCAGGCGGTGTGCAAGCAGGCGGTGTACAAGCAGGCGGTGTACAAGCAGGCGGTGTGCAAGCAGGGGGTGTGCAAGCAGGGGGCGTGCAAGCAGGCGGTGTGCAAGCAGGGGGTGTGCAAGCAGGCGGTGTGCAAGCAGGCGGTGTGCAAGCAGGCGGTGTACAAGCAGGCGGTGTACAAGCAGGGGGTGTGCCGAGTGATGATGTGGTGGTTGAGCGTGGCATGGCTTCGCTACAACTATCGGCAACGCAAGCGATGAGTGCGCCACTCCCAGG
>JAVETW010000057.1:0-16792 GCA_034005865.1 Thiomicrospira sp.
CCGACGGCTGTCCTCCGCTGCGCGGACCACCCAGCATTTGCATCGTGCCATTAACATCCAGCACAACCTCTGTAGAGTAGCGATCTTGCCCCGTGTTTTGATCCTGCCATTTACGGGTCTGCAATTTACCTTCGAGATAAACCTGCGATCCTTTGCGTAAATACTGCTGAGCGATTTCCGCCAGCTTGCCAAAGATCACCACGCGATGCCATTCGGTACGCTCTTGTTTTTCACCGGTGGCGCGGTCGTTCCATTGTTCACTGGTCGCCACATTTAGATTGGCAATGGCCGTGCCGTTGGCTGCAAAACGCACTTCAGGATCACGTCCTAACGTGCCGACAAGGATTACTTTATTTACTCCGCGCATGACTTTACTCTCTTACTCTAGCTTTATGAAAATACTGAATTAGGGCTTCTTCATTGACCTGCTTACGGTCAATTTTAAAATAGGCTTTTTGCTCTTCGGCGATAATGACGGCTTCATAAACCCCATCATAGGCACATAATCGCTGTTGCAATGCGTCGATATCAGCCGGACTGACTTCGCCGATGGAAACGGAGGCAATACTCCAGGGCATCGGTTTTTGCATCGTCAAAGCTAAAGCAAACCATATTAAACCCAGACCAACGGTAAAAGCAAACACCCCATCAAAACCGAACAAACCATACAGATGACCACCCGCAATACCGCCAAAGGCCGCACCAAGAAATTGACTGGACGAATAAATACCGCTGGCGGTTCCCTTCTTGTCCGCCGGTGACAATTTTACGACCAAAGAGGGCAAAGAAGCCTCCAAAATATTAAACGCCGTAAAAAAGATTAACAACCAAATAAACAACCACATAAATCCGTTATGCCACTGGCTCATGCCGAACTGCGCAAACGCAATAAAGAAGATAGCGCCGACAAAAATCGGCTTCATGCGCCCTTTACTTTCCGCCTGGATAATAAACGGCACCATCAAAGCGAACGAAAGCAACATTACCGGCACATACACTTCCCAATGGCTGAGCGAATCCAATCCGGCTTCATCACGCAACAAAAACGGCACGGCAATAAACATCGCCGTTAAAATTGCGTGAAGCGCGAACACGCCGACATCTAAACGCAAAAGCTGCTTGTTTTTTAATACGTCCAAAAACTGCGCGGGAACCGCTTCCGCTTCGCGCTGGAACTGCTGATTTTGAATTTTAGGCACGGCGAACACCACCAAAAACGCGGCTAGAATCGACAGCGCAGCAATCACCCAGAAAATACCGCGCACGCCAATCCATTCCGCTAACACCGGCCCCAATACTAGCGACAAGGTGAACGACAAACCTATCGTAATCCCCACCACCGACATCGCACGTAAACGAAAAGGTTCGGACACCAAATCCGCCACCGAAGCGGTCAATACCGCCGCCACCGCACCCGCGCCCTGAATCGCACGCCCAACAATCATCATCTCAATGCTTTCAGAAACCGCACAGACCACCGACCCTAAAAAGAACACGCCTAACCCAACCAAGATTAAAGGCTTGCGTCCAAAGCGATCAGACAACATACCATACGGGATTTGTAACAAGGCTTGCGTCAAACCGTACGCGCCAATCGCTAAACCGATTTGCAAACCGGTAATGTCGGTAAACTCTTGTTCGGCAAACAACGCAAACACGGGGAAAATGAGAAACAACCCCAACATACGAGTTGAAAAAATACCGGCAATCGAGAACGTAGCACGCCGTTCTAACGGACTCATGCGCCGAGCGTTGGATGAGAACATAAACACCTTTACCTTTAAACGCGCCAAGATGAACAAGCAAGGCTCAAGCGAGGGCGATATAATGAGAGACCTTTTAGGCCGCAATAAATCGTCAAATTATAACACTTAGGATGAAATATTCATGAAAAGCCGAACCTTTTCCATTTACCGTCAGGGGTTAATCGGAATAACGCTCAGCGTATGTAGCTTGTTACCAGGCCTGGTTATCGCGGATGACTCCGCTTTGCACAAGGTCTATTTTAACGTCAGCGAAAGTTTAGACGTGCGCCATGACCTCATCAACGTCCAATTTATGGCACACCATCAAGCCGATAAGCCACAAATCGTTACCCAAGTGATCAACCAAACCATGCGCGACGCATTAAACCAACTCAGCGCGAAAGAACGTCAATTTGCGCAAACCGGGCAATATTACATTCAACCCGTTCGCAATAAAGAAGGGGAAATAACCCATTGGAGCGGCCAGCAAATGCTCCAACTCAACCTGCCCTTGACGCTGGATATCGCCGCCGTGTTAGCCAAACTGCAAACCCATCTTATCTACCAAACCATGCAAGGTGAATTAAGTCAAAGCGCACAACAACAAGCGCAAACCACACTCACCGAACAAGCGTTAAAACGTTATCAAGCCCAAGCGCAACAACTGGCAAAAGGCTTAAATGCCAACGACTATCGACTGATTGAAACACGCTTACAATTTATCGGCGCACCCTATCGACCGCAAGCCCGCATGATGATGGCGATGGACTCGGTCAGCGCAAACAGCGCCCCCGCGATTGAAGCAGGCGAACAACGCTTAACACTCAGCATCGACGGTGTATTAGTTATCCCTCACTAGCCGACAACACTAGGAATCAACGTATGTGGACTTATCCCGAACTCAACCCAATCGCGCTCAGCCTTGGCCCGATAGCCATTCACTGGTACGGCCTTATGTATCTGGTCGGCTTTGTCGGCGGCTGGTATCTCGGCATACTGCGCGCAAAACACCTACCGCAATGGAATAAAGATAAAGTGGGCGATTTATTGTTCTATATCGCCTTAGGCGTAGTGCTGGGCGGGCGAGTGGGCTATGTCCTGTTTTACGATTTTGCAGGCCTGCTTGCTAACCCGTTGAGCTTAATTATGGTGTGGCAAGGCGGTATGTCGTTCCACGGCGGATTAATTGGGGTGGCGTTGGCCATGTGGCTGTTTGCACGCAAACAAGGGTTTCACCTGTTAGCCGTCGCCGACTTTGTTGCGCCACTTGTCACTATAGGTCTGTTTGCCGGACGCATCGGCAATTTTATCAACGGCGAACTCTGGGGTAAAACCACGCAATCCCCCCTCGGTATGTGGGTATACGACCCACAACTCAATGCCATGGTTCAAAAATACCCGACCCAACTCTTGCAAGCCTTGCTTGAAGGCTTGGTGCTGATGATTGTGTTGCTCATTTATAGCCGCAAACCTCGCCCCCTAGGTTCAGTTGCGGGCTTGTTTTTAGTGCTATACGGTCTGTTTAGAATATTCGCCGAATTCTTTCGAATGCCAGATGCGCACATTGGCTATTTAGCTTGGGGTTGGCTCACCATGGGGCAACTTCTCTCTATCCCCATGATTCTGTTTGGCTTGGGCTTAATGCTGTGGACTCGCTTCACATCGCACGCGCGGCTATCGACGCGGCGTTAAACACTGATGAAACACCTGATGAAGCTTTATCATATCAATGGGCTTAGCCAACACCTCATCTAAGCCCATTGCCAAATAACGCTCGCGGTCGCCTTTTAACACATTCGCCGTTAAGGCGACAATTGGCGTCGATGGCAGCGATTGCGCTTGCTCATAATCACGAATATGTCGCGTTGCCTGCTCGCCGTCCATAATCGGCATATTAATATCCATTAAAATCAAATCATAACGCTCGCTTAAATCACACACCCGCTCCACCGCCACCGCGCCATTTTCGGCAATCTGCGGCGTGACGCCCATCTTGTTTAGCACCGCCTGCATTAACAGCTGATTGACTTTATTGTCTTCAACCAACAGCACCCGCTGCCCACCATAATCTGCCTGTAACGGCAACAACGAAACCCCATCGTTCGATAACGGCGCATTGGCAATCGGCGCCAACCACGAAAAAGAAAACTGACTGCCTTTGCCCAACTCACTGCTTATCTCAAGGCGAGACCCCATTAACTCAATCAATCGCTTGCAAATCGCCACACCCAACCCGGTTCCGCCATAGTGTCGCGTGGTCGAAGCATCCGCTTGCGCAAACGGCTCACCGATTGACTTAAGCTGTGCTGGTGCCATACCGATACCGGTGTCACAAATCGCAATCTGCACCCGCACTTGCTGTGGTCCAACCTCATCGCAACGCACAATCAACTCAATTTGCCCATCTTGCGTAAACTTCACCGCATTACTAATCAAATTCGTCACAATTTGCTTTAAACGCAGGGCATCACCAGCGATATAAGCCGGTACCCTACCCTCTTGACGAAATAGCATTGTTGTTCGCTGCTGCTGCGCCCTCGAACGAAATAACTCGACAATCGGTCCCAACGTATCGATAAGATGGAATGGACGTTGCTCCAACGCCAGTTTACCGGCGTCCATTTTAGAAAAGTCTAGAATATCGTTAATTATCTCGATCAGTGAATCAGAACTGTGTCGAATGATCGTCAAAAAATGCCGCTGATTGTCATCCAGCGGCGTTTCCTCTAACTGACCCAAAAAACCAACAATACCGTTTAACGGCGTGCGAATTTCATGCGACATATTAGCTAAAAACAAATCGCGCGCCGTCTGCGCGCGTTGTAAATCGCACAAGGCGGTTTGAAGATTTTTCTCCTGCTCAATCAAACGCTGGTTGGCGTAGCACGAACGGACAGATGTCGCCAACTTATCGCACACCGGTGCTAACGCATTCAGCGTTCCCTCATCAATCGGATGGGGGCAAATTAACGATAAAATGCCTACACGCTTTAAGACAAACAAATATTGATGACGTTGTTTATCTACAAGACTATGCGCTAGAAAACCGCCGCCTTCTGCGCCCGTGGCGCAAAAGGCTTGGTGTGCCTGATGCAGATTAAGATGATATTGCTCCGTCATGCCGCGACGCGGAAAAAGATGAATCGGCGTCAAGTCACGCATTGCATACAACCCGATTGCGATACCATCAAGCTTACGCAGCATCACCTTTAACGATTCGGTAAGCAGCTTATCCAAGTCCAATGAGTTGCCGATTGCCATCGCCATTTCATACAGAATTCTAACCCTGGATTCCGAATGCGACTGCATGACAACTCCTCTTTCAAACTAGCTTAAATTGACGCTACCACGGTCGTTTTATTATAAAACTCTAAATACCCTGCGCCTGAATTAGCGATTTCGCCTAACACCAATGCGCCGAATAATGGCGTATGTGCAGGCGTCACTTGCCAAATGGCATCCAATTCCAAGTGAAATTGTGGCTTTAAAAACAACGCCCGCGAAATACAATCAATTAACAAGGCCATTTGTGGCGGCTTCATCGACGCTTGCCCATAAGCCCGAGAGGCCGTTTCGGCGGCGGCGGTGACTAATTGAGCTGGTTTTGCCGATAAAATATCGACGAAATCGCCCTCCACCAACTCACCCACGCAAACTAGCGCTCCCTCATCGGTCACCGCAATCGGATCGCGCACCACCTTCTCATCACTAAACTTATTAATACCAAACGGAAACGCCTGCGCAACCTGAAAAAAATTAGCTTTCACCAACAGCTGCGGCGCATACCGATTCACCACCGACGCATACACTTCAAACGCATTGCGATGATCAATTTCATAAATCGTGTTTTTTTCTACCCGCGTAATTTGATGATCCTTATCCACGCTGCTCCAGCCGTGGCCGACCGCAATCCGGCTTGGCGCCTGTAATAACCCAATCAACGCGCTATCTTGATGCACACCTTGATTGCTAAACAAACACGGTTTTTGCACAAAGCTAAGCGACCCCGCTCCCCCGCCGATGTAGTGCGGCTCAGCGCCGAGCACATCAAACAACCCATCTACCAAATCCGAAATACATTTCGCCAAACCATCCACCCAAACCAACACCGTTGGCGGCGTAGATTGACCAGCTAATGCTGCCTCAATTTCATCGGCAAAACACCGATTCGACTCACTCAAACCGCTAATACAAACACTATGCAAGGCATAGGGTAAGCCAATGACCAACGCACCCTGTTCATAGGCCTGATTTTGAAACACGATCTGAGGAAATACGCCACCAATCAACGGCTTAGTTTGGCTCTGCAACACAGCACTCAACGTCTCTCGTTCATAGTCATTCGCATCACACGCAAACACCAACACACTCTGAACCGAGTCCGCTTTAGCCATACGGCTCAATCCCTCCGTCAACGCCGATAGCGCCGACGCGGGGGTAAAATAATGCTGCATACGCACCTCAAATCGAGAACAAAAACCGATACAGTTTACTATAAAACCAATCAAGTTAAACGATTCGACTCAAAAATTCAAAAATTCGAACAATGCGCTGATTTAAACTAAAAGAACTCACCCTGCCCATTAAACTAACTACGTATAGAAGCGCAAGCATTATACCAACCAAGTTCATCAACTAAACCAGAATTCGCCTGTACCAATAAAAAATGTGCCGATTATCAGCTGGACACCTCGCTTTATCAATCACTTACAAGCAAACATGAACAGATACCTAGCAGAACAAACAAAGCGATAAAGCTGCGTGATAAAATAATCTGATGACAAAGGACGGTGTCATCCGCCTTAGGTTAGCTCAATTAAGTGATGGTCAACTTCTGCAGGCCTGATAGCCACATAAAGCAAAAGGAAATCGCCGAACGCCGTCTAGGATACATCGAGATACCCACTAGCTTGCAACGCCATAATAAAGGAATCCTCATGCAATCACAAAAACGCTATGCTCCTACTTTAAGCCTTGAATGCTTCCCGCCACGCACCGACGAAGGCTCAGCCAAGCTCAATCAAGTCATTAACGAACTCAGCTCATTACGTCCCGAATATATTTCAGTCACCTATGGCGCAGGCGGCACCACACAAGAAAAAACCCTCGAAACCGTCAAACACATCCAACAAAATACCGCGTTTGACGCCGTGCCACACCTCACCTGCATTGGCGCAACCCAAGACAGTATTCGCGCACTCCTACACACCTACCAAACCCTCGGTATCAAGCGTATAGTCGCCTTACGTGGCGACATTCCCTCGGGCATGATGGACCCGGGTGAATTTAAATATGCCGCCGATTTGGTCGCCTTTATTCGTGCCGAAACCGGCAACCACTTTGCCCTCGAAGTCGCCGCCTATCCAGAAACCCATCCGCAAGCACGTAACTGCGACCAAGGTATCAAATACTTTAAACAAAAAGTCGATCAAGGCGCCGATGCCGCCATTACCCAATACTTCTTTAATGCCGACAGCTATTTCTACTTTATCGACAGTTGCGAACAAGCTGGCATTGACCTGCCGATTGTGCCTGGGATTATGCCCATTACCAACTACGAACAACTTATTCGCTTCTCCGCCATGTGTGGTGCTGAAGTCCCGCGCTGGCTAAAATGCCGCTTAGAAAGCTTCGAGGACGACACCGACAGCCTCAAAGCGTTTGGCGAAGAGTACGTCACACGGATGTGTCAACGCTTACTTGACGAAGGCGCGCCCGGACTTCACTTCTACAGCATGAACAAAACCGAACCTACGCGTTCGATTGTGCGCCAACTAAGCTGGCGCAACGACAATTTGCCGCTTTAGGAACACCACATGCGTATTCCTCGCTTTTATCTGCCCGCGCATTACCAACCAGGCCTGCAAATAACGCTTAGCAAAGAACAAGCGCACTACGCGCTTAGCGTATTGCGCTTAAAAAACGGCCATTGCGTCGAAGTGTTTGACGGACAAGGCCAGCGCGCCTTCGCCCAGCTATACAGCCAAAGCCGACGCGATGCAGAGGTTCACCTACAACAAGTCGAAACCTACCGCATCGAATCGCCATTAAACACCGTATTAGTACAAGCCATTTCACGCGGCGAACGTATGGACTACAGCTTGCAAAAAGCCGTCGAACTAGGCATCAGTGCAATTCAACCGGTATTTACTGAACGTTGCGAGGTACG
This sequence comes from Thiomicrospira sp., assembly GCA_034005865.1. Taxonomy (GTDB): domain Bacteria; phylum Pseudomonadota; class Gammaproteobacteria; order Thiomicrospirales; family Thiomicrospiraceae; genus Thiomicrospira. Next base: position 7,915 of record JAVETW010000057.1, read on the forward strand.
CCTAGATGAAGAAAAAAGCGACAAGCGTCGTCAACAATGGCAAGCCCTAGTGATTAGCGCCTGCGAACAATCGGGACGCACTGTCGTGCCGCAAGTCCATACCCCGATCAGCTTGGCACACTGGCTTGAACAAGACGCCCTGACAGGCATCGTACTCGACCCTTATGCCCAAGCCACCCTAGCGCAAATAACCTCGCCAATGCCCTCACAGCCTTGGCATATTTTGATTGGACCGGAAGGCGGCTTAACTGACAGCGAAGTACAACAAGCACACAAACAAGGCCTCACCCCGTTGCGCTTAGGCGGGCGCATTTTGCGCACCGAGACCGCCGCGCCGGTGATTTTAGCTTTAGTACAAAACCGCTGGGGCGATTTAAATTAACACTTGCGTGAAACAACGCGCGCTACTATGATGACTCGCATTAATCCAACCCTTATCTGAAACGAGAAACCATGAACAAATCCGCGTTTATCGACTTCATCCACGACACTGGCGTGCTAAAATTTGGCCAATTTACCCTCAAATCTGGCCGTACCAGCCCCTATTTTTTTAATGCCGGTTTATTTAACACAGGCGCACAACTCGACACCTTATCACAAGCTTACGCCGCAACTATTGCCCAATCAGGCATGGAATTCGACGTGTTATTCGGTCCGGCTTATAAAGGTATTCCCCTTGCAGCCACCACCAGCGTTGCATTGGCGCGCGAACATGGCATTAACAAGCCCTATGCCTTCAACCGCAAAGAAATCAAAGATCATGGCGAAGGCGGCCAAATTGTCGGTCACCCGTTAGAAGGGCGCATACTCATTATTGACGATGTCATTACGGCTGGTACAGCCATTCGTGAGTCGATTGAATTAATACACCATCATGGTGCAACGCCCGCTGGCGTCGTGGTGGCCCTTGATCGTATGGAACGTGGACAAAGTGAACTATCGGCAATCCAAGAAGTCGAACAACAATACGGATTGCCAGTAGTTAGCATTATTAACCTAAACGACCTCATCGCCTATTTACATGAACAACACCAGCAACCACAAGCGCTCGCCGCGATGCAACGCTATCGTCAAACCTATGGAATAAACGCATGAGTGACAAACTACGTGAATTGATTTTGTGGCGTCACGCCAAATCCGACTGGGGCGATCCGACACTCGCCGACATCGACCGCCCACTATCGGAACGTGGACGGCGTAATGCCAAAAAAATGGCACAATGGCTGCAACAGCCCGCCTACCAACCCGACCTAATACTTTGTTCCAACGCCAAACGCACCCAACAAACCCTGCGCCGCCTTTGCCAAGATTGCGACACCCAAGTGCGACTTCAGGCTGAGCTTTACCACGCCGACCTCACCCAAACCTTAGCGCAACTGGCACAAGTCGAAACGCAATTTAAGCGCGTCATGCTGATTGGTCACAACCCCGGTCTCGAACAACTAATTGAATTTTTAATCGGCGAACCTATCCACCTCAGCGCCGATGCCAAACTCTTCCCCACCGCCGCAGTCGCCAAATTTATTATGCCGGCAGATTGGACACAACTTGAACGTGGTGACGGCAAACTGGTCGCCATCACCCGCCCCAAAGACATTTAAACGCGCCTCATCCCAATCCGATCTAGGCTAAAAATCCATGGCTGCACTATTCCCCGCCCAGCGGGAGGGGGATAGGGGAAGGGAGAAGGCTCAAAACTCGATTACACCTGTTATCTTGCTCACTCATTCTCCCCACCCCTTTTCCATCAAGGGAGAGGGCTTTTAAAGCCTTCGTGGTTCAATAAAACGCCGTATCTTCGCGACTTCAAAACACTCACCCTATTGTCCAAGCTTGGTAAATTAAACCTAAGCCCACTGCAACAGTTAATAACTCAAACGCGCGTTTAACCAAACGATTACCCTTAACGATCGCCAAATGCGCGCCTAAATAGCCGCCGATTAACGAGCCTAAAATCAGCGCAGGCAACCAACTCCACTGAATATCGCCCAATATCCCCAACGTAATCGCACCGGCACCATTCCAGAAAATGCCCACCAACACCAAGGTATAAGCCACGGCCGTTTTATAGTCCAAGCCAAACCAACGTACCAACCAAATCGTCACAAACAAACCGGTACCGGAGGTTAGCGAACCATTTAACACACCGATCACTAAAATTACACTGCCGCCGATTAGCAGGCCTGGTCCTTGGCGATGATGCGGCACAGTGGTTAGACCTAACGTTGGTTGACGCCAAGAATAAATACCCAAACTCAAGGTTAATACCCCCAGCGCCAAGGTGGCATAGACTTCATGCACCTGCAAAATGACATTCGAACCCAACACGACACCGGGTAAGCCCAAGGCCAAAATAAACAACGAAAAACGCCAATCCAGCGTCGAATGTTTCAGATGACGCGCCGTTGCGCCTAGGCCGAGAAAAACTGTTGCCACCTTATGTGTCGCCAACGCCACACCAAATGGCAAGCCCAAAAATAACAAGGCGGGAAGTTGTAGCAGACCCGCGCCGCCGCCAGCCAAAGCCGACAGCAGATTCGCCACTAGTGAAATGAAAAATAAACCAAATTGTTCAAACAAGACCGCCCCCGCGAAGCGAAGTCAAAGGGGCTAGTTTAGCCGAGGCACCTCGCCGATACCAGCCACCGCACGCTCTGCCTCATTTAATTTTTCAACCACAATCGCACTCAACCGATCAAGGTTTTTAAATTCGCGTTCTTCAGTTTGAATATCCGACATTTCGTGCGCCTCGACGATACGCTTGATACACGCGTGCAATTCGGCGTGATATTTCTCCACCTCCTTCATCGCCGGCAAATGATAATATTGCTGCCCTTCTTCACCGTAGAACCACTGACCTAACGCGCATTGCGTCGAATCATAAGCGACCTGCTTATTAAAGGCCACATCCATTCCGGCAACATACGCACTCACCGTCCCCTTCCATTGACGATGGGTACGCCGTGCATGAGCAAAATTAAACTGCCCGGTTTGCATCGCCGTGCTAAAGCCGATTTGATTAAGATCAATTTTGAACGTTTGCGCCAACGCCATCACTTCTTGTGCGTTACGTTGCATTTCGCGCGTTTGTTGCGCCGTTTGTTCCGCTAACGCCGCATTTTGCTGGGTTGTCGCATCAATCGCCGCCACCGCCGTATTTACTTGCTCCACGCCTTGCGCCTGCTCTTGCGTAGCTTGCGTGATTTCCTCAACAATGCGCGTTACGTTTTCAATCGAGTCATTAATCGTTTGCAACGCCTGCCCCGACTCGATCGCCAGCTGGGCGCCTTCTTTGACCTTACTCACCGTATCATCAATTAAATGACGAATTTCTTTTGCCGCTTCTGAAGACTTTTGCGCTAACGAACGCACTTCAGAAGCGACCACCGCAAAACCGCGCCCATGCTCACCAGCACGCGCCGCTTCCACCGCTGCATTTAACGCCAACAAATTCGTTTGAAAGGCAATGCTGTCAATTAACCCGGTAATTTCGGAAATTTTGCTGCTCGACTGATTAATCTGCTCAATCGCTTGAATCGTTTTTTCGACCACCCGATTAGCCTGCTGCGCATCGCTACGCGACGATTGCGACAACTGACGTGCTTGCTGAGCATTATCCGCCGTTTGACGAATCATCGCCGTAATCTGCTCAAGGCTGGCTGCCGTTTGCTCAAGCGAAGCGGCTTGTGATTGTGTTCTCCCTGACAAATCCTGAATACCGCGGCTAATGGCTTGCGTCCCTTGCGACAACTTTAACATCGAATAATTCGACTGCGCCATCAAGCTGGCCACATTTGTGGTCGCATTATTCACCCCTTCTTTTAAAATACTCATTGTGCCAAATAACGGCACCTCAATGCGCTTGGTCAAATCGCCTGTGCCTTGTGCAATCATCACGTTTGCAGTTTCGCCAATGGCCGCCTCTAAACCATCGAGCGTTTTGTTAATATTCTCTTTTAATACATTCAACTCGCCTTTTGCCGCCGCATGAATGCGCTTGGTAAAATAACCACGCGACACCTCATCCATCAGTTCATTGATTTGGTAAATGACCCCTTTAAGCGTCACCACGGTACTCTGCGCTTGCGTCATCAACTCCAAATACGCCCCCGAACCAATCAACGGCACATCGGTATCAAACTCGCCATCGCGCAAACCTTTCATCACTTGGCTAATCGCCATTACCGTCGCGCCAACCTGCTCCACGCTATGATTCACCTCTTGCTGCACCCGCGCCATATCGCCCTTAAAATCACCGCGAATACGCGCATCAAATGCTCCCTTTTCCAATGACTGAATCACCGACTGCGTTTGATTAATGCACGCCGAAACTTGCGAAAGGACACCGCCTAACGCCATCGTGATATGCCCAATCTCGGCGCCGGTAGCACGATCAAAAGCCGCACTCAATTCACCGGTTCGCTGCATCGTATTCAACTGCGCGGTCAAACTCGCCAAAGGTCGCACAAATCCGGCATAGGTCGCAGCCAACATCGCACCAATCAGCGCCGCCATGACCGCGATCAAGGTCAGCCAAGCCGCCAAAGTTAAATGGGCCGCCACCGGCAGCAACGCCAAAATAGCTAACCCTCCCAATAACAAACCGCCACCGAGCAAAATCAAGCGTGTAAAAATCGAGTTGTGTTGAGTCATACGATTCCCTTTAATATCGTGCGGTTATCTTAGGTAAGCCTAACCGCTTAAACGTGAAGTTTTTGTGACTAGCGCCGCGCACCAAATAAGTCAGTTCCAATACGCACCTGCGTTGCCCCCTCCCAAACTGCCGCCTCCAAATCCGCCGACATCCCCATCGATAAGGTATCCAAAGGTGCCTGCGGCCAACGCTTCTGCATCTGCGCCAATAGCGCGCGTAGCTGCGCAAATGGCACACGCTGTTTTTCAAAATCGCTTTGTACTTGCGGTATCGCCATTAATCCGCGAATCTGCAGGCCTGCTAACACCATAATCGGCTCAACCTGCGCAATAAAATTCTCCGGCAAAAAACCCGACTTGCTCGCCTCGCGGCTAATATTTACCTGTAACAACGCATTCAACGGCGCGAGATTTGGTGGACGCTGCGCACTTAAACGCTCGGCAATCTTTAGCCGATCGACACTTTCCACCCAATCAAAATGCTCGGCAATCGGCCGGGTTTTATTCGACTGAATAGGACCGATAAAATGCCATTCCAAATCCGCTCGCAAGGTAATTTTATCCAAACTTTCTTGCAGATAATTTTCGCCAAACGCACGCTGTCCCAAATCGGCCAACGCATTAATCGCCTCAATCGGCTGGGTTTTACTCACCGCCAACAAACGCACGCTGTTTGAGCTACGTCCAGCCTGTGCTTCCGCCTGACGAATACGCTGCAACACCGCCTGATACGACTGACTTAAATTATTCATATTCCACCTATTAATATTTTAATTCAAATAATAAACAAAATTTATCCTCAATTAACACTAATTCTAATCGATTTAACCTACCGTCTTGCACAGATTGTCACTTTAGCGTTAAGCTTGGTATCTAACCTAAAAATAGCAAGGAGGCCTCGGTGAAACAAGTAAAATCCAGTGAAAGTAACTACCCCTACGAAGATAAGATTTCCGTCGAAGAATACGAAAAAACAAAACGTCTGCTGCAAATCGAACTGCTTAAGCTACAAAAGTGGGTCAAAGAAACGGATGAACGCATGGTGATGCTATTTGAAGGGCGTGACGCCGCAGGCAAAGGCGGTACCATCAAACGCATTATGGAACACCTTAACCCGCGTGGCGCCCGCGTGGTCGCGCTTGATAAACCCAACGAACAAGAAAAAGGCCAGTGGTACTTCCAGCGTTACCTCGAGCATATGCCAACCTCCGGCGAAATGGTGCTATTTGACCGCTCATGGTATAACCGCGCCGGTGTCGAACGCGTTATGGGCTTTTGCACCCCGCAGCAATACACCCAATTTATGCACCAAGCGCCGGAAGTGGAGCGGATGCTCGTTGCCGACAACATACGTTTAATGAAGTTTTGGTTTTCGGTCGGCCGCAAAGAACAACTTCGCCGCTTTAACGCGCGCAAAACCGATCCGCTCAAACAATGGAAACTCAGCCCGATGGATTTAGCTTCTCTCGACCGCTGGAGCGAATACACCAAAGCAAAAGAAGATATGTTCTTCTACACCAATACCGCCGAAGCGCCCTGGACGGTGATTAAATCCAACGATAAAAAACGCGCGCGTCTCGCCTGTATGCGCTTTATATTAAATAGCGTGCCCTATGAAGGGAAAGACGAAGCAATCGTCGGCCAACCTGATCCGTTGATTTTAAGCAGCGGTGACGATATTTTCCAAGATGATTAACGAATTTAACAGGGAGAAAACCATGACAGTCGAAATTAAGGGACACGCAAAAGAAGTGGTCGAACGCTTTAAAATTATGGTTGATGATGCGATTATCGCGCAAATAGATCAAGAGCATTTTGACGAGTTGGAAACGTTAATTGAAGCGGCGCTGGGCGTTGTCTATTCCCACGCCCAACACGATTTTGCCAAAGAGTTAGAAGCGCTCGCGCATCGGTTACGCAAAGGCTCAAGCAAGCTCAACAACCAAAACTAAAAGCGAGGGTAGCATTCCGACACAGGGGCCGCCGTGAAATCATGTATGACGGCTCCCTGCCGAGTTAGATTTGCAGTGCACGTCCGTTGTTTTGCACCACGAAGATCACAAACAACACGAAGATTTTTTATAGCGCCCTGCTATTGCGCCGCGGGAAGGGTTAAGGGGAACAAGGCTCAAAATCGGATAACGTTTTGTTATCTTGCTCCCCCCTCCAACTCAACCCCGTCAACGGAAGTGCTTTGAAAGACTTTATTCTTTCGTGTCTTTGTGTCTTTCGTGTCTTTGTGGTGAATTTACATGAACTTTTTCACATCCTCACAATGTGGTAACCAGCCAATCACCCGCCCTTCACTCCCTCCGCTGCAAAGACGTTTCTCGCTATCATGAAACTTTTGCGTTGGCGGCCGCCATGAGTTTTTTCAATTCACCGCTTTCGGCTAGTTCAAGCGTAATATCGCATCCGCCTTGTAGTTCGCCGTCGATATAGAGCTGGGGAAAGGTCGGCCAATCTTGGTATTTTGGCAAATGCTCAAAAATATACGGGTCGGCTAAGACATTCACAAAGGCAAATTTTTCGCCGGTTTCGACTAAGGCCGCCGCCGCGCGACTTGAAAAACCGCAGGAGGGCATCTGCGGCGTGCCTTTCATATACAACACCACCGGGTTGTTGGTGACTTGGTCATGAATTTTTGCGAGGGTTTCTTGCTCAATGGTGTTTGCGTCCATTTGCTTGTCCTATATCCGAGTAAAAAGATTGGTTATTATAGCGTTTTATTGATCAAAATTTAACGAATTCCATCCACATGACGTTGCAACCAAAGTTCTAACAACGCGCAATGCCACAGTTTACTGCCCTTAATCGCGGTGAAACTTTCGTCGGCTTCCGGGTTTGCCAAGAGTTTTTCGATATACGCCGGATTAAACAGTTTGCGTTCGCGCGCGCGTTCGCTGGTCAAAATGTCTTTCATAAATTCATAAAACTCGCCGCGCACATATTTGAGCGCGGGCATCGGAAAATAACCTTTGGGTCGATCAATCACCGCATCCGGCACAATCCCACGCGCAATACGTTTAAGCAGGGTTTTACCGCCATCTTCAAGTTTGAGTTCCGGCGGAGCCGACATCACCCACTCCACCAAGGCATGATCTAAAAACGGCACCCGCGCTTCTAAACCCCAGGCCATCGTCATATTATCCACGCGTTTTACCGGGTCATCGACAATTAAGGTGGTCGCATCGAGTCGCAATACCTGATCCAAAAACGTGTCCGCCCCCGGTTCGGTTAAACGATCTTCAATATAACGCGAGGTGACATCCTCTATATGAAACCGTGCATCGACGGTTTCAAGCCATTCAGCGTGTGAACGGTCAAAATAACGCGGAGCAAAACGCTCCAGTGCCGAGCCTTCGGCTTGCGCCATTTGCGGATACCAAAAATAGCCGCCAAATACTTCATCCGCGCCTTGACCGGACATCACCACTTTCACATCTTGCGACACTTGTTCGGACAATAAATAAAACGCCACCGCATCTTGCCCGACCATCGGTTCGGACATGGCATCAATCGCTTGCGGCAGCCGCGGCAGCACCTCGCTATTGGGCACAATATATTTGTGATGTTTGGTTTGATAACGCTCAACCACTAGGTCAGAATACTCGAATTCCGAGCCTTTTTCTTCCGGCGCATCTTCAAAGCCGATGGAAAAGGTACGAATATCCTGCGCCCCTGCTTCGGCTAATAAACCGACAATCAAACTCGAATCCAAACCGCCGGACAACAGCACGCCGACCGGCACATCCGCTGCATCCAAGCGTTTATACACCGCTTGTTTTAATGCGTCATGCGTAGCCGACAACCAGGCCTGCTGATCCATCGGTTTTTCAGGACGTTGCGCATTCAACGACCAATATTGTTTTTTAAACATCTGTCCATCTGGGTTCACAATCAACCAGTGACCGGGTTCGAGTTTTTTAATGCCTTTTAAAATCGTGTGCGGCGCAGGAATCACCGCGTGTAAGGTGAGTTGAAAATGCAGGCCGATAGGATCAATTTCAGTATCTATCCCACCGGCAGCTAACAAGGCTTGAGTATTGGAGGCGAAACGAATACCCCCATCCAACGGCGCGTAATATAAAGGCTTGATGCCGAAACGGTCACGCGCCATCAATAACTGCTCTTGGTGGTCGTCCCAAATCGCAAACGCAAACATGCCTTCAAAACGTTGAGTACACTCCAATCCCCATTGGCGATAGGCTTTTAAAATCACCTC
>JAVETW010000058.1:0-16764 GCA_034005865.1 Thiomicrospira sp.
TTTGCCGCTGGCGTACCGTGAGAATCCGACTATAGCAAACGGATTTATTTTAGCGCATGCCGATTGGTTTAATGCGGATGATGTTGCGTTTGTAAAACAGCATTGGGCGGCCTTGGGAGTATTGAATACGCCGATATTGGTCGATGACAAGATTTTGTTGTCGTTGCCGGTGATGGATGAAGCCGGGGTGATGATAGGGCGTAATATTTTATTGGTCGATGCCGCGCCAGTTTTGGCCAAAATCAACGAAGTACAGCAGTATTTGGTGGTGGTGAATGCGCTGGTATTGTTGGTGTTGTTGATTATGACGGCGGTGTTGTTGTGGGATGTGCGCCATCGTGTGATTCAGCCGTTGCGCACCATGACCGGGATGATGTCGCAGTTGATGAAAGAGGGTAAGTTTGATCGTCAAATGGAATGCGTTCGTCAGGATGAGTTTGGACAAATGCAGAAGCAGTTTAGCGGGTTGTTGGCGTGCTGGTCGCAAGCGTTAAATGAAGCGAATCAGGCGGTTTCGGCGGTGGCGAAAGGCGATTTTGATAACAAAATGCAGGGTGTGTATGTCGGCGATTTAGCGAAGTTGCAACAAGGGATTAATCGTGCGATTGCCGATTTGGAGGAAACGCATTCGCAGTTGTTGCAGGCGAATCAGGCAAAAAGTATGTTTTTGGCGAATATGAGCCATGAAATTCGTACACCGATGAATGCCATTATCGGTATGGCGTATTTGACGCTTAAAACCGATTTAGCCGATCATCAACGTGATTATGTGTCAAAAATTCATGTGGCCGCGCAATCGCTTTTGGGGATTATCAACGACATTTTGGACTTTTCAAAAGTCGAAGCCGGGAAATTATCGTTGGAAAAAGTGCCGTTCCGCTTAGAGGATGTGGTCGAAAATGCATTGATTTTGGTGCGTCAAAGTGCGCTGGAAAAAGGCATCGAGTTGTTGTTTAACGTGCGTGATGCCGCCTTGGTGCATGATGCCGGTCGTTTTAACGGCGATCCGCTGCGTTTAGGTCAGGTATTAATTAACTTGTTATCGAATGCAGTGAAGTTTACCGAACAGGGCTATGTCAAACTCAATGTGCGTTTGGTGAGCGGATTGGATGATGAACCGATTCGTCTGGAATTTTGCGTGGAGGATACCGGTATCGGTATGACGCAAGAGCAGGTGGATAACCTTTTCCAAGAGTTTACTCAGGCTGACGGTTCGACGACACGTAAGTTTGGCGGCACCGGATTGGGCTTGACGATTTCTAAGCGTTTGATTGAGTTAATGGGCGGGCAGATAAGCGTTGAAAGTCAGCCGGGCGAAGGCTCGCGTTTTAAATTTAATGTGTATTTAGAAAAAGCGTCAACCGAATTGGCTTCTTTCGCGTTGCCTGAGTATGAGCATTTAACGGCGCTGGTGGTGGATAATCAGGAGATTGCTCGTGTTGTCATGACGGATATGTTGGGGCATTTTGGTTTTGAGGTACAAACGCTGAATCAAGCGAAAGCGGCGCTTGAAAAGTTACATAGCGGCGCGGCGTATGACTATTGTTTTATTGATTGGGTGATGCCGGATATGGATGGCGAAGCCTTGTTGCGAGCGTTACAGGCTAATCCGCCGGCGCATTTGCCGAAGTTGGTGGTGGTGTCGGCGTATGATTCCGACGAGTTGCATCAACTGGCGAAAAGCTTGGGCGCGCATCGCGTGTTGACTAAACCGGTGTTGCCGGTGCATTTGCGTACGTTACTAACGGACGAAAGCGGGGTTGTAGAACAGGATGCACCGCCGGTCGGTGAAATCCGTTTGGATGGAATGCGCGTGCTGTTGGTAGAGGATAATTTGGTCAATCAGTTATTAGCGAAAAAACTATTGGAACATCGCGGCGTAACGGTCGATATTGTGGGGGATGGACAGCAGGCGATTAATCGTTTGGATGCGATGGGCGCAACGCATTTTGATGTGGTGTTGATGGATATGCAAATGCCGGTGATGGATGGTTATACCGCGACGCAAATCCTTCGCCAAAATCGGGATTATGATGATTTGCCGATTATTGCGATGACCGCGCACGCGATGGTTGAGGAGCGTGATCGTTGTATCGCTCTTGGGATGAATGAACATATTACCAAGCCGATTGATCCTGATAATCTTTATGCCACCCTGAAGCGTTTTTGGCGAAAACCAGGTTAAGTTGCATTAGGCGTTTGTGTTTTAGCAGGCCTGCTATTTTTTGAACCACGAAGGACACGAAGATTTTACTTTTGTCGGCGGTTAGTCGAGGGTTACGCTGAGTGACTGTTTATCTTTGCCGCGCGCGATGTCTAACGTCAGCGTTTGGCCGGGGCGGGTGTCGCTGAGGGCTAAGAAAAATCCGCCTAAACTCTGTAGCGTTTGTTGATTTAGGCTGAGGATGCGGTCGCCGATTTGCAGGCCTGCCAATTCGGCCGCGCTGTCGCTCTCGATGCTTTGCACACATAAGTTGGCGTTTAAACGCACCCCAAGTTTGCCCGTTGCGGGCAGTTGTATCGGATCGGTATAAACAAAATAGTCCACAAAGTCAGCGCGATATTCTGCAAAGCTGCCGCTGCTGACGGTGGCTTGCTTGCCGTTTAGCGCAGGCGCACGACGACGCATATCCGCCGGGATCGCGTCCCCCCAAGCGATATGGAAGTTGCCTGCCAGCACGACCAGACGTGCTTGTGGATGTGCGCTTAAATACGCCAGCGCGTTATCGGCCATCACTTCATCCCACACCCGTTGTGCATAAATATAATCCTCAATAGCCCGATTAGGCGGAATTTTACCTTCAAATACCTTGAGTAATCGTTGGCGTTGTTCGTCGGACGGCGGCGTAATGGTCGGGAGGGTTTGCCGCTGAATCTGCGCCAGCGAATCGCGGCCTAAGGTCGAAATTTGGCGGGTGAGTTCACTGGGTGCGTTAAGCGCAAGCAGGCGAATGCCATGCGCTCGGGCATACGCCAGTATCGGGCGTAGTTGGCGAAAATCAATGCGCCAGCGTTGGTAATATTCGGTTTTGTCGAGTAGCGTTTGTTCATCAATCAACTGCATCACATAGGCATCAAGCCAAGGTTGAAACGGCGCTTGAAACCATTCCATGCCAATCGCCATCTGCGGGTGTTGCTGGTGCATGGCTTGGATAACGGCGAGTTGAAGCAAGTGGTCTTGATAGCGAGGGTGGTATTCGCCGACATACACAACGCGTTTATCGCTCAGTCGGTTGAGGAACGCGTCAAACGTGATCTCTTGATGGGCATTGACAACCTCCTGTTGGATGAGCGGCAGTTGGGCGAGGGCTTGGTCTAGGGTTTGAGCGTTGACTGAACAACTCAGACCGCTAATCAGACCAATCCATAAAACATGTCGAACTAATAATCGCATAACCAGGCCTGGTTAAATTGGCGCAGTGCCTGTTGCAATTCAGAGAGCGGCATCGCTAGATTCATGCGCATAAATCCACGTCCGGCTTCACCAAAATGATGCCCGGGACTCAGGCCGAGTTTAGCCTGATCATAACACCAGTGTTCGAGGGCTTCGCTGTTTTGAAAACGCTGACGAAAATCGAGCCAGAGTAAATAACTCGCGTGTGGGCGAAGCCAATGCAAAGCCTCATTCGGGGTGAGTTCGGCTTCAGCGAGGTCAACGAGTTGATTAAGATAGGGAATGAGTTGTTGCGTTAGCCAAGCTTCGCCTTGGTCTGTGTAAGCCGCTTGCAGCGCGATCATACCAAATAGGTTTGGTTCGGCGGCGCGAGTGCGTTGTTGCTGTTGGGAAAAAGCCTGAGCTAAGTGGGCATTGGGAATCAGCGCATAGGCGGTTTGCAAGGCGGCGAGATTAAACGCTTTGCTGGGTGCATTGAGCGTAATGCTGTGTTGGGCAATCGTGGTTGATAACGAGGCGAGGGGGGTATGCGGATGACGTTGTGGGTTGAGATTGAGGTCGGCCCAAATTTCATCGCTCACGAGTTTAACCTTGTGCGCTAAGCAACGCTCGCCAAGTTGCATCAGGGTGTCCGCCGACCAAACCTGTCCGCCGGGATTGTGTGGGTTGGAAAGCAAGAGGAGTGTGGCATCGCTTAATAAGCGTTCCAATGCTGGCCAGTCGATGCGATAGCCTTCGCTATCAAGTTGTAATGGACAGGGTAGCAAGCGTCGGCCTTGATCGCTCACCGCCCGCATAAACGGCGGGTAAATCGGTGTAAACACAATTACGCCATCGTTGGGTTGAGTGAGGCATTGCACCGAGGTGTAAAGCCCGCTGACGACACCATTAAGCCAGTACAGGCCGTTTGGGTCGGGTGACCAGCCAAAGCGTCGGTTTTGCCAATCGCATACCTGTTGTTTAAGGGCAAAAGGGTATTCGCTATAACCGAGTATCGGGTGGTTTAGGCGCTGATGCAGCGCCTGAATAATAAACGGTGGGCTGGCAAACTCCATATCCGCGACCCACATCGGGCGCAGATCGGTATGACCAAATAAGCGCGAACGGGCTTCGTATTTTTCGGCCCAAGTGTGTTCGCGTGAAATGGGAGTATCAAATGGGGTCGTCATAGCTTAACCAGGCCTGGTTCTGCTTTATTTCAATCACTTTGCGCATTTGGCCGACGTGTAAATCGTCACGCGGATTGGCAATTTGCCAGTGGGTACCGTGATAGTAAATTTGCCAGGTATCTTGATGACGTTGTATTTGCCCCATGTCACCGCCTTCGTAAGTGCTGGTGGTTTCGGCTTCGGCGTTGCCACGCGTGATGAGTTTGCGCCGAAAGGCAAACAGCAGCACCGTGCCGATAGCGGTGGCGAATATTAATTGAATTTCACCGTAACCAAAATCAACAAACCAGCCCAGCATCCCGACAATCACAAATCCGATCCCAAACCAAAGCAGAATAAACAATCCAAAAAATAATTCGATACCGATTAAGGCTAATCCTAGCGCGATTAGCCACCAGTTGGGGATAAGTTCAAGCAGACCGATGCTGGTCATTTTGCTTGTCCTCCAAGCAACGAGTGTAACGCGCTAAGCGAACCGATGAGTTCGCTGGCTTCATAAGGAATAACCACTTTATTCGCCGAATCACTGGCGGCAATGCCTTCCCAGGCTTTGATACGGTCTTTGGCGAGGAGGAATTCTGCCGCGTTTGGATTGGATTGCATTGCTTGTGCAATCATCTCAATCGCTTGTTGTTGGCCTTGAGCGAGTTGGATTTGTTCATAACGACGTGCATCGGCGGTACGTTCAATGGCTTCGGCTTCTTTAAATGCTTTTTGACGATCCCCTTCGGCTTTGGCAATGGTGGCATTTTTTAGACCTTCCGCTTCGGTTTCGGTCGCACGACGTTCGCGTTCGGCACGAAGTTGCAGTTCCATCGCTTTTTGTACGTCTTCCGGTACGGAAATATCAGAGATTTCAACACGCGTGACTTTTGCGCCCCAGTTAGCGGAGGCCGAATCTAACGCAATCAATAACGTCGCGTTAAGGGTGTCGCGTGAGGACAGGGTGTCGTCTAAATCCATTTTGCCGATTTCAGAACGCAGGGTGGTTTGTGCCAGTTGCGCCAGCGCATGTTTGAGGTCTTCGATTTCGTAGGTGGCTTGTTTGGCGTTATTAATACGCATAAAAACAAGTCCATCGATGACGATACTAACGTTGTCGCGGGTGATGACCTTTTGCACCGGAATGTCGATCACTTGTTCTTGGGTGCTCAAGTTAGAACGCACGCGGTCAATAAACGGAATAATAAAGTTTAAACCGCCATACAGGGTACGATGATATTTACCTAAGCGTTCGACCACTTGCAAACGCGCTTGCGGCACAATGCGCACGCCGGTAGCGAGATAAACGAAAAAGACGCCAACGAGTATCAGTGTAAAAAATGTGAAATCCATGTGCTTTCGTGCTCCCGGGTAAATTTGGGTGATAAAATCAAATTGTTTTATTTAAGGTCTGTCAGCTAAGCCTCTCAATGAGGCTTGTTTGCGCGCTTGGCCGAATAAAAATGTAACATAAAAAATAACACTCGGAGGCAGTATGTTGAAAAAAGCACTACAAGTAGGTTTATTAAGCAGCGGTGTCATGTTGGCCGCTTTACCACAAGTTCAGGCAGAAGCCTTAACGGTTGATGTTTCTCGTGTCACGCTGGATGTGGCGAATAAAGTGGCGATGGAAGCGGTGAAGGCGTGCCGCGAAAAAGGGATTCCGATTAGCGCCACAGTCGTTGATCGTAACGGCATTGTGCAAGCGCAATTACGCGATACCACTGCACCGCCCGTCTCCTTATCTATTAGCCAAAAGAAAGCTTATACGGCGGTGATGTTTAATGCCAAAGGGTCACAATTAACCCGTCAAGCCCAAGGCGCATTGCCGACACTAGGCGAAGGCCTAGCGTTTATGGCCGGTTCGGTGACGATTGAAGGCAGCGGTAAATTATTTGGCGCGATTGGCGTATCCGGTGCGCCGGATGGCATGGTGGACGAAGAATGTGCGGCGGCGGGTGTGAAAGCGGTGCAAGACGATTTAGATATGTTGTAATGTCGTGTATTCTACGCATCACGTTGAACGTGTTTAGCGTTTAAATACGTAACGTTTAAACGACAATGCCAGGCCTGGTTAGTTGATTGATAACCAGGCCTGGCATTTTTGTATGGCAAGAAGGAGGGGGTATGTCGAGCGGGGTGCGTTTTCTGTGGTTGTTATGCTTTAGTATGGCTATACCGGTGATGGCAAGCGCGACAAGCTTGCATCCTCAAGTGGCAAAATGGATTGAAAGTCAACAGCCACCCCTGGGGGTGGTGTTTGAGTTATTAAGTCGAGAACCCCATTTTATTGAAAAACGAACCCCTTATATCGAAACCCAAATAGTCGCGCTTAAACAGGCTTTTGCTGAATTAGATATCGTCATTGTCAGTCACGGACGAGAGTTAAACGCATTGACCCTTACGCAACAGACGCAACCCTATATGCAAACATTTGAAAACCTCAGTCGGCAGGGCGTGAATATTCATGTGTGTGAAGTGGTTGCGGCGCGGCTGAATAAAACCGCCGACGATTTTCCTCGGTTTATTGATGTGACCCCTTCGGGAACAGCACAGTTAAATGATTACAAACAGTTGGGCTATAGTGTGATACGCGTTCCCTAAAGCCAAAACACCCGGTAGATTGACTAGACAGGGTTTAGATTAATCGCTATAATCCGCGCTCATTGGAGAGCTGTCTGAGCGGTTGAAAGAGCACGCCTGGAAAGTGTGTATAGGTGAATAGCCTATCGGGGGTTCGAATCCCCCGCTCTCCGCCAAATTACGTTTTAAACCCGCATCAAGCGGGTTTTTTTATGCCTGTAATAACGTAAAATCAATAACTTAGCTTCTTGGCGCGTTTCAATAGGTTGCAATACGTTTCATTAAATTGCAGAGTAAAGCGGGTACAAAAGGGGGTACAGAAACTTTTTACCCATTCGGCTTGAATTTTGTCCCCACTTTTTTTGGTTTGCAACCATGGCATAACGCCCTTAGAATAGTTAATACATTGTTAAAACCTATTCCACGCATAAGGGCAGGGCAAATCATGATGACCGCATTACGGCAAATCGGCAATTCAAGGGGGGTGATAATTCCCGCCCCCATCATCGAACAACTACACCTAGACCAACCCATTGAAATGCTGGTACAAGATGGCGGCCTACTGCTCAAACCCTGTGAAAACCCTCGTGCGGGATGGTTTGAAGGATACGACCCGCTTAACGATGATGAACCGCTGGCAGACATGAAAGACTTACAAAGTGAGCAAGGGGATTGGGAATGGTAAGCCGTGGTGATGTGTATTGGGTTGAACTTGATCCAACCCTAGGCAGTGAGATTAGCAAAACGCGCCCTTGCTTGATTGTATCCCCCGACGATATGAACAACGCCTTGCCCCGTGTAATTGTTGCGCCTATCACTTCAAAAGGCCAACCACTAGGTTGCAGGCCTGAAACCACCCTAGCCGGTAAACCGGCCCGCATACTACTTGACCAAGTCCGAACGATTGACAAAAAACGCCTTAAAAACAAATTAGGCGTTATCCCTTTGGCTGTTTGGCATAAAACACTGATTCAAATGTTTACCTAGTCCGTGGCGTTAGGGTTTAGGTAAGGGTTTAATGTACTAAAAAGGCTATTAATCAACTAATCTAAACGCTGCAAAGGCGATTTACCACCTTGTTTGTCGCTTAAATGTTACAATCATTCCATGAAATACAGAATCCTAACGACTACAAAATTTGATAAATGGTTTAAATCAATCAAGGATAAAACGACCCGCTACCGACTGGAAGCAAGAATCAACCAAGTAGCACGGGGCAACTTTGGAGATTGGAAACCCATTGATTCTAATGTGAATGAATTACGTTTTTTCTTTGCTGGAGGGATTCGGATTTATTACATCATCCGAGAAAATGAAATTGTTTTGCTTCTTAATGGTGGTGACAAATCCACCCAAAGCAGAGACATAGCAACGGCTAAGGATTTGTTTAGCCAATTAGGGGAATAATCATGGCACTAGAATTAAAAGAATTTGAATTTGCACAAAACATTGAGACCAAGGAGGATGCGGCCTTATACCTTAGCGCATTCTTGGAGGACGGCGGAACGCAAAGCCTACTTGATGGATTGCGCCATCTGATTCAAGCCAAAGGCATGAGCGAAACCGCAAGATTAAGCGGCATTAATCGCCAACATCTTTACCGCCTATTGAATGGCGAAACTCAGCCGAAATTTGAAACCCTTTATAAATTGCTTCATGCACTGGGGTTTAAATTGTCGGTCAATGTAGCCTAACCTGACAGCATTGGCACGGCCTAGGCCAACCACTCGGTTGCAGGCCTGAAACCACCCTAGCCGGTAAGCAAGCCCGCATACTGCTTGATTAGGTTCGCCGTGCCTTGGTTTATGGCGTGTGTCGTGTTTGGACGTGCGTTTATGAGACGTTGCGCCGTGTCCGTGTTGATGGATTCGGGGGTGGTTTGGTGTAGTTGAATTGATGGGCGTATCCGTCCACATAATGAATAAGGCATTAACTAACTTGACGAAGTGAAAAGCGGTCTATCCAACCGCCTGTTAATGCCCCCTTTTATACTGGATAGTTGAACCTGGGAGGGTTTGATATGGCAATTTTGCGACCGTTACCGGAAAGGCTAAGCCTTGAATCGCTTGCTAAAAGATGGGGTTATGACTTAGAAAATGAAGTAGGGGTTTTTTTTCAAGACATTGCATCTCATTGCGCAAGCGGTCACCTATCTTTATTTACATACTATAGCGGGTGGGGGGTGGAAATTAGCGAACCGCCATTAATAGATGATTACCTTGACCATGATGCTGAATTTAAAAACAAAAAGTTTCAAGATGCGGGGCTGGGGACTGGTGGGCTAAAGAGTAGTTTTAGGTTTGACGAATTGGAAAGCGGTTTGCGGCCACGTATTTTAAATTCATATGTGGAATTAATTGGTTTTAGTGAGTTTTTTAAATTACCGGCTATGACTATGACACGCGGCCAGCCACCAATATCCCGAATTAGCTGCTTTGCGATTGAAGGCAAGCAATTTTTTCCCATAGTTATTGATGACATATCCGAAAGCGTTGAAGTGAATGAGCAATCTAAATTATATGGAATAGAGGAAAGCGATTTATTGCAGTCACCATTCTATAACCCAACTTGGTTTGAACTAACTAAAATTGATGTTTCGCTTGGTTTTATTGATGTATTGGGCGTTGAAGTGCAACGATTAGAGGATAAAAGCCCCGCCAAAGCGAGTAAAAAAGAATTGTGGGATATGTATGGCTGGTATGACGATGAAATTGTTGATGAAGACGAGCTAGAAGAATATGAACGTCTTACCGTAACCGGCCAGCATAACGGTGGGTCGAACAATAAGACCATGGTGGAACAAAGAATGCCTTTTTTTGAAAAATTGGCAGACGAACAAGGCGGGCTTGAACAAATCACGCAATATAAAAAAGATGATATTTGGGAGGTGTTACAGAAACGTAATCCAGAACTATTTGATAAGGGGTATGATGATTTTTTCAGCGCACTAAACGAAAAAGGCATAAAGTTTAAAAATGGAAGAAAAGGCAATTCCTATATTCCCATTGCTGATAAATAACCAGGCCTGGTAGATATGCGTCAACGGTTCGGATGATTGATGCGCCGTGCGTTGGTTTGTGCCTGATTTTTTGGCGCGCCGTGTGATTGTATTGCGTCTGTTTTTGATTTTTTCGTCGTCAAGATGCCGTTTAAATATTGTGGATTGCTATCCCTCATTATTCCATTTCAAACCCCGTGATTCACTTCAACCCCGCTGTTTATGCGGGTTTAAATTAAGGGGGTAAAAAAAGTTGTTTCCTCTAATTTTATTTCCGTTTCGTTTCAATTAGCTTATTAAACACTCATTAAGCACGGATTCGCTTCATTTAGTCCGCTTCGATTTAACGCGACAACATTCAACAAAAGGAAACTACTATGACGACACCAACCCCATTGCACACCCCCGCCGTGAATATGCCAACGTTGCCGACACCTACGCAAAAAATTCGCCGCCGTTCGCAAGTGTTGGCGCATTTCGGTATATCGGCCAGTACGTTATATCGGTGGATTGAGCGAGACGGTTTCCCACGGCCTATCCAATTAGGCGGTCACTCAGTTGGATGGGTTGAAACAGAGATTCAAGCCTGGTTGTCGAACCGCCCAAGAATGGGTGCGTCATCGGCGTAGGGTGTTTGCATGGCTAAACAAATAGGCCTTTGAGATAGGGAAGGACAAGCACGGCAAAGATAAGCAACAGGCTAAAGCGGGTTATTTTCGCGTCTGAATCGACAGAGGATTGAAGCCTATCAATCTTTGTATCAAGCGTGACTAAATCCGCATTTATCTTTTGCATATCCGCCTTGGTTGCGACTTCTTCAAGTCGTGCGTTTTGCATGGCTTCAACCGTGTTTGTGTTCGTCTTTATTGCGGTAATGATTCACCAAGAACCAAATAAAAATAGGCGTGGTAATGCTGAAGGCAATAAGGGCAAATATATCAAGCGGGGTTAATGAAGCAAACACGGCTAAACAAACAGGCCTTTGAGGTAAGGCAAAACCAGCACGGCGATAATGAGGGCTATACCCCATTGAACAATGCGCAAGTCGGCTTTTAATTCGGCCATATCGGATTTTATATCGGCCTTGGTGGTTGCTAAATCCGCCTTGGTTGCGACTTCTTCAAGTCGTGCGTTTTGCATGGCTTCAACCGTGTTTAGCACTTCATTGGCTTGCTTTTCATCAAAGCCCGATGTCTTTAGCGCGTTAAACAGGTTATGCGCATTGATTACAGTAGCCACAAACACCCCCAAAACAGAACAGGACCTAACAAGATGATGCCTATTATGACACCGTACAGAACACCATACAACAAATTGAAACAACAAAAAGGCTTGCAAGTGTCGATATGTTTAGGTAATATCGGAATCCTAACTAAAAACAGTAACACGCCTATGCCAGCGTTAAAACAGGCTTTTTTTTCGCCCAGAATTTACCAGGCCTGGTTAGGCTTGCAACGATTTGGCGCAAAATACCGCAACCATATTTCCCAATATGGCCGGGTTCAATGCCGGGTACAAGAACCGGAAACGGTAAAGAAGGCATGCTGTGTTACTGCAGTTAGTACGGCCCGGCCACCAATATACATTGGTGGTCATACTAAAATCAGTAACGGAGGGCATCTTATGCCTATACAACCATCAAACCGCCTTGCGGCCTTTTCGTTTACCGTCAATTTACCCGCTGATTCATTTATTCAGTCTATTAACGCCATGTTTTCGGCTGGGGATTGGATTGCCTACATACGCACCACCCGCGACCAATTCGCCCCCATTTGCCATACACACGGCAAACCTCAGCGTTTTAACTCACTGGATACCCTTGCGCGCTATTTAGTCGATGCGGGGCTGTGTGAGTTTGATGTGTCTTTACTTGGTTTAAAGGGGGCGGCGTAATGTACACGCATAAAATCATAGATAACCTATCAAAAATGAACTTTGAAGAAGTCTTGAACAGAGGGCGTTTTAATAAACTTGATGATTCAGAGTTGAAAGCACTTCAAGCCGTGGGCTTTTATGCTTTTGAAGAAGCAAAGCAGAAAGCGGCGCAAATTCAATCAATAACCAACGCGGTTATGCAAGCCATCAACAACCCAAAAGACGGCATTTATGATGCGTCTATCGACGGATATAACGTCATGTGTTGGCTCAATGGTGAAGCCGAAACTATTCTGACCTTACTTGAAATGTCTGAGGAGGCTGAGGGCGTGAATCACAAGCAGGCGGGCTATGACAAAACCGACACTTAAACGAACGGCCAGCCCGTTCTAATCACCCCCTAATCTACTGTTTTAAACAGGGTTCAAGGTTTAAAAATTGGCCTTGCGGTGTCTTGCAACCTGAATTTATTAAAAACCGCTATAGGCCTTTTATTTTTGGAGTAATCATTATGAGTTTAATTGATTTTTCTACCGTTGATTTGTTGCAGGCGAATGCCGATGTTATTTGCGGTGTGTTTGGCGATGAAGGCTATTCGGTATCGCCCAAACAGTTAAGCGCGGATAGTGTTGCGCGGGTTCGCCATAAAAGCGGAACGTTGGCGTTTGTGGCAGGTTCGAGTAATGGGCGGGCACTTTTGCTAGACCTTTGGCGGGGTGTGGCGGTGTGTTTTGCGGGTGCAAACACGGTTGAAGGTGTCGCGGTGTATGGTTTTGAGCATGGTTTTAGAATTGAGGAAACGCGTTGCCTTGGTTGGACAAAAACCGAAAAACCATTGCGTTGTTTTGATGTAGATGGCGCATTGGTGCGCGCCCCCAGTAAAAGCCGATACGTTAAAGCGGCTGAAATGCCAGATTATAAGCCTGATTTTTATTTTGGTTTACAAAAAGACGAAAGCGGCCTTGGTGAATTGTTTGATAAAGCAATCCGCGCCGCGATTGACCAAGCTAAACAGGTCGGTCAAGCGGCTAAGGTGGCGTATGAACAAGGCGAATTTGTGACCGGGGGTGTGTTTGAGCGTTGCGGCGCGAAGCAATGCGCGGACGGTAGCGGCGTGTATTTGTTGCCGGTAGTGGCGTTTGAAGCGGATGGACGCTTTGAAGTGAAGGAGGTGATTCGTTATCAAGCGCGGGGCAAACATGATGCGCCTACGATGCAAACGCGTGGCGGCACGGTAGCGTGTGGCGTGGTGTTTAGTGCAAACAATATCAATACGCGCAAGGTCTTAATTGTGAATGACTTGGATCAAGCGTTTGATACCGCGCACACCGATGCCGGGGCGGGTTGCCATATTGTTTATGCGCCTAACGATGGCGCAACAAACTATTTTAAAGCGTGGTTTGAAGCGTTGTTTGTCGGAAATGCTGATTTTATAAAACCGTAAGTCCGTTTAGCAGGCCTGCTAGGTGTATCGATTGCTTTTAATGAGGATTTTTATATGGAACGCGAACCGATTGATTTAAGCATGCTGGTTACGCTTTTGGATTATGTTAGCCCGAATGTTGCCCGCGATGATTGGGTGAGGGTTTTGATGGCGATTAAGTCGGAATTTGGCGATAACGGCCAACACGCCGCGATGACGTGGAGCATGGGGGCGGATAGTTACGAGGCGAAGGATTTTATTGCAACGTGGAAAAGCATTAAATCCGGTGGGGGGGTGAAAATTGGTTCGTTAATCGCGTTGGCGAAACAAAACGGTTTTCGCTTTGAGCCGATTGAGCCGACACAGGCCGAACGCATTAAGGCGGAAATGAAGGCGCGTGAACAGGTGCGCGAACAACAGGCGAAGCTGGAAGAAGAAGCCAAACAACAGGGCTATGTTATCGCGCAAGAGAAAGCGCAAGGCTTTTTGAAGCAAGCGAAAAAGGCACTTTACACGCACCCCTATTTAGTAGCAAAGGGCTTAGGCGGGGCAGTGTTGCCGTCTGTTTTGCAACTGGGAAATAATTTGATTATTCCGGTGTGCCACTTTGAGGGGGAGCGAATTCGTATTGCCATTCCTTATCAAGCGCCGATTTATCGCCAAAACTGGCAGGCTTGGAGCGTGCAATTTATTAATCCGAACGGTGGGAAGTGGTTTGTGAAAGGTGGGCGCGTACAGGGCGGGTTTTTTCCGTTGCGTATCGATGATAGGGTGAATAGCTTTGTTATTTGCGAGGGGGTGGCAACCGGCTTAACCCTAGCGAGTTTTTACGACAACGCAAGCAATATAGTGTGCGCGTTTAATGCGGGCAATTTGGCGCGTGTGGCGCAAGCGTTTAAATCTAACTATCCAAAGGCGGCCTTTACGATTGCGGCGGATAACGACCGCGAAACCGCGCTTAAAACAGGCGTGAACGTTGGTATTGAGAAGGCAACCAAGGCGGCGCGTTTGGTTGATGGCGTTGTGTCGTTTCCTGAATTTGCCGATCACGAAGCTGGCACGGATTGGAACGACCGCTTTTTATTGGATTATCCGCAAGGCTTTGTGGTTAAAACTTACAGCGGCGCGGGCACAGATTTAACAGGGGGGCGTTATGCTTAATACACCGGATAATGTGCTTGATATTGAAACGGCCAAAAGCAAGTTTAAAACGGCGAAGGCTAAAAACAGCTTTAAAGCGAATGATTTAAAAGGCGGCTTTCGCCCCGGTGAAAACGGCTTGAATTGGCAAAACCCCGAAAATGAGGATCAGCCGCCTGTTTGGATTTGTTCGGAATTGGAAGTGACCGGTCAAACTTATAGCATTACTAGCGAGGTTTGGGGGCGGGTGTTGGAATTTACCGATAAGCTAGGCCGCCGCCGCCGTTGGGTGATGCCGATGGATTTATTAGCCGGTAAAACAGATGGTTTATATGGTGCGTTGTTAAGAATGGGGGTGACGTTTAACCTTAGCCCGAAAGCGAAGAATCTGTTTAGTCAGTATATCCAGTTGCACGGTGATGAAAATATTTTAACGAGTACCAATCAAACCGGATGGATTCAAGGCGTGTATGTATTGCCTGATCAAACTATCGGCGAACCACAAGGCCGCCCGATTGTTTATCAAAGCGAGTATCCGGGGAATATGGGCTATGAAGCGCGCGGAACGTTGAATGAATGGAAACAAAATGTTGCTTCGTTTGCCGTTGGTAACAGTCGGCAACTGTTAGCGATTAGCACCGCGTTTGCCGCGCCGTTAATGTCATTGTTTAGCCCAAAGGCGGAGGGGGGCGGGTTTCACTTCGTCGGCGGTCAAGGAAAGGGCAAAACGACTTCTTTGCTTTTGGCGGGTTCGGTGTGGGGAAGCCATGAACGCAAAAGCACATGGCGCGCCACGTCTAACGGCTTGGAAATGACGGCTTTCCGCCATAACGATAATCTGCTTTTGCTTGATGAAGTCGGCGAAAGCAAGCCCGCCGAAATGGGTAACACGGTGTATATGTTATCGAATGGAAGCGGTAAAGGGCGTATGAATGAACTTAGCCGCCGCGGTTGGCGGTTGTTATTTTTATCGACCGGCGAAATAACGCTTCGCACCGCAATGCGGGCGGCGGGGCTGGAAACGCAAGCCGGTCAAGAGGTGCGCATGGTGGATATAGAAGCCGACCGTGGGGCGCATGGCGCGTTTGATGTGTTGGTGAATGGGTGTTCAAATGGCCGCGAACAGTCCGAGGGTATTAAAGCGGCAACAGAATCTTATTACGGCGTGGCGGGGGTGGCGTTTATTCGGGAGTTGGTCGGCGCGGAAAAAAAAGCGATCATGCAGACGATTGACGATCTGCGTGATTGGTTTATGAAAAATCATCTACCGGCGGGGGCGGATAGTTATGTAGGCCGCGTTGCTGGACGCTTTGCGATTGTGGCGGCGGCGGGTGAGGTGGCAACCAGTTTGGGTTTAACCGGCTGGCAGGAATATGAGGCGTTTAGTGGTGTCGTAAAGTGCTTTGAAGATTGGCTGGCTACGTTACCTAGCTTTAAGGATTCGCTGGAGGAAATTAAAGCGATTCGGCGCGTTAAGGCGGTTATTGAACGCGATGGCGATTTAAATTTTTTAGATATGGACGGTTTTCGTGACCATCAACCGCGAACCGGTCGGCGTTTGGGGTATGTGAAATACGACCAAGATACTAAGCAAAAGATTTTTTGTTTTTTGTCTGAGGCATTTAAAGATGAGGTATTGGCGGGCATTTCAATGAAAACCGCGCTCGATGCGTTACAGAAAAACGGCTTTTTAAAGCATGATGCGGGGCGCAAACAGTTTACGATTTACCCGCCCGAATTGAACGCCGAAAAAGAAGAGGGGCACCGAAAAAATAAGGTGCGTGTTTATGCCGTTTATCATTCGATATTAAATTATGGCAATGAAGGCGGTGAAGAAGCCTAGCCCAATTTATCCACCCCCGCGTTTTACCGAACAAGGGGGCGAACCCAACGCCATATACACGAACCTACCAAGCTTACGACTCAAAAAGATACTTGATAGCAACCGTTATTACAACCCCCACCATTCAGCCCAAACCCCATTTAATATCAACACACGCCCATAAATGCACCCAATAACGGCGATATTTTCGAACAGCGCGCTTGTGTTTGGAAACGGTGTTAAGCAGGCCTGCTATTTGGTCGGGTTGGGTTTGGCCGGTGGATCACGCACAGCGAGAATCAACCGGCGGCGGTTGCCCTTGTGTTGGTTCGCGCCTGCGTTGGTTGTATGGGTTTGGCGGGTTTAGCGGGTTTGGCG
>JAVETW010000059.1:0-16725 GCA_034005865.1 Thiomicrospira sp.
GCTCAAATGGAAGTCATCGGTGAAGCCGGTGGCGGCTTGGTTAAAGTGGTGATGACCGGTAAGCACGAGTTGGTAAAGGTCGAATTGGACGACTCGCTGATGGACGACCGCGAAATGTTAGAAGACTTATTTGCGGCGGCGGTCAATAGCGCGGTACGTCGTGTAGAAGAAACAACACAAGAAAAGATGGGCGGCTTGACACAGGGATTGAACTTGCCCGGTGGCATGAAGTTTCCGTTTTAATCGAGCACAGAATGAACGGTGGATTAATACAGCAACTGATTGATGCCTTACGCATTTTACCCGGCGTGGGGCCGAAATCGGCGCAGCGCATGGCGTATGCGTTATTAGAACGTCAACGTGAAGGCGCGCAACGTTTGGTGCGCGTTTTACAGCAGGCGTTGGACGAAGTGGGGCATTGCGCCGAGTGTCGTAATTTAACCGAGCAACCCGTCTGTTCGATTTGCGCCTCGGCGCAACGTCATGGTTCTCAATTATGTGTCGTGGAAACGCCTGCGGATGTACTTTCGATTGAACAAGCCGGTATTTATAAAGGTAAATATTTTGTTTTAATGGGGCATTTGTCACCGATTGATGGCATAGGACCGGCGCAATTAGGGTTGGATTTATTGCAACAGCGTTTAGCGCAAGCCGAAGTGGAAGAACTTATCTTAGCGACCAATCCGACGGTGGAGGGAGAAGCGACCGCGCATTATATCCAACAGCTTGCTCAGGCGGCGGGTAAACGTGTGACGCGTTTGGCGCAAGGCTTGCCGATGGGCGGTGAGTTGGAATATGTTGACAGCGCGACGCTGTCGCAAGCATTTAGCGCACGTCGTTCGCTTTGAACGGTTGAAAAGCGGTTGGCGTGTCATGTTTTTCGTGGTTAAAAAAACCTCAACCGTTTCTAGCTTGGGGCGCGTTGTATTACGCCCCAGATGCCGTGTTTAGATAGGACAGCCCATTGCGCGCGCGTTCGCTTTAACCCGTTCGCGTTCGGCCGCATCGGCCGAGGCATCAAAACTTTCGCGTTCAGCCCAGCCTTGCGTATGTTGCAAAATAATTTGCGCAAGCGCATCGGTATGGTCTTCGCGACTGTTTAACGCTTTAATGTAGCTGAATTTCTCACCACCGGCATGTTCAAAATATTCACGATTTTCACCGTCGATTTCTTCAATCGTTTCTAAACAATCCGCGGAAAAACCGGGGCAGATAACCTGAACGTGTTTCACGCCTTCAGCGGGCAAGGCTTTCATGGTGGCATCCGTGTAGGGCTTAATCCACTCTTCTTTTCCAAATAGCGATTGAAAGGTAACGCGATATTGGTCTTTGCTTAATCCTAATTCTTCTGCTACTAGGCGTGAAGTGACGTGACATTCGCAGTGATAAGGGTCGCCGTTATCGAGATAACGTTGTGGCACGCCGTGATATGACATGACTAATAAGTCCGGCTGACCATGCTCGGCTTGGTGTTCACGAATCGAATTGGCTAAGGCTTTGATATAGCCCGGATGGCGGTGGTAATGATTCACAAAACGCAATTCGGGCAACCAGCGCCAGCCGCGTAAGACCTCGGTGAGTTTATCAAAGGTGGAGGCGGTGGTCGCACCGGCATATTGCGGATATAAAGGTAAAACCAATAAACGTTGTATACCTTGGGCTTCAAATTTTTTTAGCGCGGATTCAATCGAAGGATTGCCATAACGCATCGCCACTTCAAATACCACCTTGCCCTTAAAATGCGGGCTGACCTTTTGCTTAATCGCGTCAAGTTGGCGATGGGTTATATCAAGGAGCGGTGAACCGGGGCCTTCGCTTCCCCAAACCTCGGCATAGGCTTCGGCTGATTTTGCCGGGCGAGTGTTGAGAATAATGCCGTTAAGAATGAGCCACCACAACCAACGCGCGGGTGGGGGTTCGACAACACGCGGATCCCAAAGAAACTCTTTGAGATAGGGTTTTAACGCCGCTTTAGTAGGGGCATCGGGTGTGCCGAGGTTGGTAATTAAAATGCCGGTGGCGGCTTCATCGCCGTGACGATAATGGGTGTTATTGTGATAAAACATCGTGTTCGCCCGTTGTTGATAGTGTGAATGAAATTATGCCGAGGCAAAACGGCAAGTGAAAGTTGGGTTTATTGTATAGGTATTGTATAAAATAACAAGCGCGCGTTTTAGCAGGCCTGCTAGGATGTGGTGAGTCTGTTTGGATTGGATGGGTTAGGGGCTATTGCGTGTTCATTTTGCATTAAGTACAGCCGAGGGTATAACGCTTTGAATTGTTAAGTAATTGATTTTTAGTTTTTATTTGTATCAAACGTTTTGACGGAACAATAGAGGATGTAGAAATTAATTAAAACTTGATTGATTAATCAGTTACATCGAAGAGTCAACAGATTTTAAAGTGTTATCGACTAATCAACTGATTGTGGGATGAATCCCTTACAATAAAGCCTTGGGTGCTTTGCACAGTTTATTCTCAATATAATAGGCTGTCTTTATTTATTCTTATCAATCCTTTTCCTTCGCGCTTCGTCGAGGGAGTAAACCGGTTTAATAGCGAGTTTTTTATGGTTATACAGCGCATTTTGTTCGCCCTTGTTTGTTTGAGTCCTGTACTGGTCTTTGCGAATGCAAAACCAAACGGATCGGCGCCGCAAGTGGTGGTGGCGAAGGTGGAGTCACGTTCGGTGGTGGAGGTGATTGATTCGCTGGGAAATTTAGTGCCTAACGAGGCGGTGGAGTTGAATGCCAGTGTAACCGAGCGTGTAGTGTCGCTGCATTTTGAAGATGGCGAGCAGGTTGAAAAGGGTCAGGTGTTAGTCAGATTGAATAGCGCAGAGGAGGAGGCGAGTTTGCGCGAGTTGAAAATCGCCACCGAGGATGCGAAACGTCAGTATGAGCGTTTTTTGCCTTTGTTTCGCCGCGGTGATGTGTCGCAGTCGATTTTGGACGAGCGTAAACGTGAGTGGGATTTAGCTCGGGCAAAAGAGGCGGTATTGGAAGCGCGGGTGGATAAGTTGACGATTCGGGCGCCGTTTAGCGGACGCGTCGGCGCGCGTGAAATTAGCTTGGGTGCGTTGTTGACGCCTTCGCAACGTATTACGCGCTTGCAAGATAGCGCCAGAATGAAACTCGACTTTAGTGTACCCACGCGCTTTTTAAACGAGCTGCAACCCGGGCATCGCATTGAGGCGACCACCGATGCTTATCCAAACGAGGTGTTTGTCGGCGAGATTGAAACGATTATGCCGCAGATCGATACTTTAACACGTACCTTTCAAGTGCGCGGGGTGTTGCCCAACGCACAAGGACGATTGTATTCGGGGATGTTGATGAAGGTGCGTTTGCAACAAGCGCCGCGTGAGGCGTTGTTTATTCCGGAAACCGCGATTGTACCGATTGCGGAAAAACATTTTGTGTATGTCCTCAATCTGCAAGAGGGTGGATTGGCGAAGTTAGTTCGACGTGAGGTGACTTTGGGAATGCGCCAGCCGGGTTGGGTGGAAGTGGTTGAGGGCTTAAAACAGGGGCAAGTGGTGGTGAGCGAGGGGGCGTTACGCGTCCGTCCGGGAATGGAGGTGAAGCCTCTGGATGCCTTAAAACGCTTGTCTGATACGTCTGCGCAGGGTGAATAAGTATGCTTTTGTCTGATGTGTCAGTAAAACGCCCGGTGTTGGCTGCGGTGATGTCGTTATTGTTAGTGGCTTTCGGTTTGGTGGCGTTTGATCGATTGTCGTTGCGCGAGTATCCGAATATCGATCCGCCGATTGTGTCGATTACGACCACTTATACTGGCGCGTCAGCGGCGGTGATTGAATCGCGCATTACCAAGGTGATTGAGGATTTAATTGCCGGTGTTGAAGGCATTGAGTATATCGAATCGACCTCCAGCGACGGGCGTTCAAATATTAAAATCGAGTTTGCAATTAGTCGCGATATTGATGCCGCGGCAAATGATGTGCGTGATCGTGTCTCGCGGGTAGCGCGTAATTTACCGGAGGGCGCCGACCTGCCGGAGGTGCGTAAGGTGGATGGCGATGAGGATGTCATCATTTGGTTTAACCTTACCGCCGATAATATGACCGTGCCGCAATTAACGGATTATGCCAAGCGTTATTTACTTGATCGGTTTGCTGTATTAGATGGCGTGGCGCGCGTGCGTATCGGTGGCGGGCAGGAATATGCGATGCGGTTGTGGCTGGATGCCGATGCGATGACGGCGCGTAATTTGAGTGTGGCGGATATTGAGAATGTGCTCAGAAACAGCAATGTGGAGTTGCCCGCCGGTACGATTAGTATGGATGAAATGTCGTTTAGCGTGCGCGTTGATCGTCAGCTAATTACACCTGAGGATTTTGAGGGCTTAGTAGTTGCGCGCGGTGAGGGGGTTAATTTGGTGCGTCTGCGTGATATTGCACGCATTGAAAAGGGGGCGATTGAAAATCGCAGTTTGTTCCGTGGCAATGGTTTGCCGATGGTGGGTTTGGGCATTATTAAACAATCCACTGCCAATACCTTGACCGTGGCGCGTTTAGCGAAGGCGGAAGTGGCGCGTTTGAATAAGATTTTGCCCCAGGGTATGGCGATTAAGCCGAGTTACGACAGTTCGGTGTTTGTTGAAAGTGCGGTGAGTGAAGTTTATACCACCTTGGCGATCGCGATTGGGTTGGTGATGTTGGTTATCTTGGCGTTTTTGCGCAGTGTACGTGTGGCACTGGTGCCGTTGGTGACGGTGCCGGTGTCGTTAATCGCCACCTTTTGGGTGTTGTGGATGTTGGGTTTTTCGATCAATATTCTAACCCTACTGGCTTTGGTGTTAGCGATAGGGTTGGTGGTGGATGATGCGATTGTGGTATTGGAAAACGTGCAGCGCCATTTGGAAAAAGGTTATTCGCCTTTAGCGGCGGCGTTTTTGGGCACGCGTCAAGTCGGCTTTGCCGTGGTGGCGACGACGCTGGTGCTGGTTGCGGTGTTTGTGCCGATTGCGTTTTTACAGGGTACGATGGGACGGCTGTTTTCTGAGTTTGCCATTACGTTGGCGGTGGCGGTAATTTTTTCCAGTTGGGTGGCGCTTACCTTATCGCCTGCGCTGGCTTCAAAGTTGTTGAAGTCGCGTAACGATCCTTCGATTGCCGCGTTATCGAGCCATGAGAATTTGGCCAAACCTGATATATGGGTGCGGGCGTATCAGCCTTTGTTGCGTGCGTCGTTGCGCTGGCCTTGGTTGGTAGCGGCTGTATTGGGGGGGACTTTATACGCCAGCTATTATTTATTTAATCAGTTGCCGCAAGAGTATGCGCCGCGTGAAGATAGGGGAGCGTTTTTTGTAATGATTACCGGCCCAGAAGGCGCAACCCATGCATATATGAAAACCTATCTCGACGAGGTAGAAGCGCGTTTAATGCCGTTGGTTGAGGCCGGTGAAGTCAATCGCTTATTGGTGCGCTCGCCACGTGCGTTTGGCAATACTGATATTTTTAATACGGGCATTGCTATTTTGATTTTGAACGACTGGTCACAGCGGCGTCCGGCGGAGCAGATTATGCAAGACGTACGTAAGCGGCTGGCGGATTTGCCCGGCATTCGTGCTAATCCGGTGATGCGACAAGGCATCGGTGGACGAGTACAAAAGCCGGTGCAGTTTGTAATTGGCGGTGGAACTTACCAAGAACTCGCCGCGTGGCGTGATATTTTGCTTGATAAGTTGCGCGAAAATAACCCGGGATTGGAGGGGATTGATTCGGATTATAAGGAAACTAAACCGCAATTACGCGTCACCATTGATTATGACAGGGCGGCTGATTTAGGAGTGACGACTTTGGAGATTGGTCGTACCTTGCAAACCTTGCTAGGTTCGCGCACGGTCACAACCTTTGTTGAGGGTGGCGAGGAGTACGACATTATTTTACAAGCCGAGCGTTCGCAATATCGCACCCCGCAAAGCATGGATACGATTTATGTACGTTCGGCAAAAACTCAACAACTCATTCCTTTATCCAGCTTGGTAACACTGGAGGAATTTGCCGATTCGGGATCGTTAAATCGTTATAATCGTATGCGTGCGATTACGATTGAAGCGAATTTGGCACCCAACTATACCTTGGGTGAAGCGCTGGCGCATTTAGAGGGCTTGGCGCGCACGCATTTACCGGCGCAAGCGATGATTGACTATAAAGGCCAGTCGCGCGATTTTCAAACCTCCGGTTTTGCGGTGTTATTTGTGTTTTTGCTTGGTTTGGTGGTGGTGTTTTTAGTATTGGCCGCGCAATTTGAGAGTTTTGTCAGCCCGTTTATTATTATGTTCACCGTTCCTTTAGCGGTGGCGGGCGGTTTGCTCGGCTTGTGGTTGCA
The DNA here is from genome assembly GCA_034005865.1 of Thiomicrospira sp. Classification (GTDB taxonomy): domain Bacteria; phylum Pseudomonadota; class Gammaproteobacteria; order Thiomicrospirales; family Thiomicrospiraceae; genus Thiomicrospira. The sequence goes on from JAVETW010000059.1 coordinate 6,354, forward strand.
TGGGCTGAGTTTGAACTTGTATAGTCAAATTGGTTTAGTGATGCTGGTTGGTTTGGCGACCAAAAACGGGATATTAATTGTCGAATTTGCTAATCAATTACGTGACCAAGGTAAGGCGTTTTATGATGCGTTGTTTGAAGCGTCTTGTTTGCGCTTACGCCCGATTCTTATGACCGCGATAACCACTTGTGTTGGTGCGTTGCCATTGATTTTTTCTTCCGGCGCGGGCGCAGAAACGCGTTATGTGATAGGGGTCGTGCTGTTATGGGGGGTCGCATTGGCGACTTTGTTTACCTTATTTGTGATTCCGGTGGTGTATCAATGGTTAGGGCGCTTAAGCCAGCCAGCGGGTCATAACGAACGTATCTTAGTGCAAGAAATCGGCGAACAAAGCCAGTAGAATCTGTTGATAATTCATTTTTGAACCACAGGGACACGAAGGTAGGAGGAGGCGAAGTTTTTTAAGAATTAAGTCATTCTGTATCCTTAAGCTATTCGCTTGTTAAAGTGTTTTTTGCGTAATAGTTTGTAAGGTTAATGACTTTCGTATTTACTAAGGTTCCGTATTAGCAGGCCTGCTAATACGGTTTTTTGTTTTTTTACTTAACAAAATTCGTCGCTTTTATGCAAGGGGTTTTCGGTGTAAACTTGGAATCGAGTCGCTAAACAAAAACGACTTATTATTGAATAAATTCACTTTATTAGTGATGACTAATGTGTTTTGGCGCGTGTTATTTTCTTCGTTCTGAGGTTTGTATGTCTTTTTTTCAGCAGTCTTCTTTAAATACCAAGGTCATTAGTCTAGCGGCTGTGGTTGGCTTCGTTGTGTCTTTGGCTATTGGTGTGATGATGTATGTCAGCACAGTGCAACCAGTTAAATCGAATATCGAAGCGCGATTGTTTTACGATATGAAAACCTATGTTGATGCTCAAATCGATCTAAAGGTACAAAGCGGTATTATGGGCGCGACGGCGATGACGCTACAGCGCGATGTGATGGAGTCGCTGGTCGTTGAAGACCGTGAAACGATTGCACCTTTATTTGCCGGTGTACGCGATGGCTTTCGAACGAAGTCGATTTTTCAAAATATCGCTACCATGATTATGACGGCGGACGGACGGATTATGATGCGTTCGTGGGACTTGGAAAACTATGGGCAAAATGCGGCCAATAGCCCGTTGGTGCAACGTGCGATGAAGGAAAAATATGCTTTCGGTGCATTGGGTATCGGTGCGCGCGGTGTCGGTGTTATGGCGATTTCCCCGATTATTAACGAGGGTGAATTTTTGGGCATGATTTCCCTGATTCAAGGGTTAGCTTCGGTGGCGAAGGATTTTAAAGCGCAAAAATCCGGCGATTGGGTGTTGTTAGCTGATCGGCGTTATATCAAAGAAAAATACGACACCATGCCGATTGTGGATGGCAATCGCGTGATAGGTGAGCAGTATTTACTCGCCAACAATAATTGGTTTGACAAAGAAGCCGTTGATCGTTTAAGTCGTGTATTTCAAGCGGTTGACGGTGAGCAAAACGCACTTTATTTAGCCGAAGGTAAGGTGATAATTGATTTGCCGGCGTATGATGAAGAAGGGTTAATTTTCGGTCGTCATATTTTTATGTTGGATGAGCAGGCGTATCTTGCGCCGATTACAACGGCAGTGAATAACGCTTGGCTGTCTTTATTTGGCGTGTTGTTTGGTGTATTTATATTAACTTTGGCCTTGGTTTGGGCGATTGGACGGATGGTGATTGCACCGTTGAAAAAAGTGCAACAGGTGAGCGATGAGATTATCCGCAGCGGTGATTTTTCGATTCGTGCGGAGGTTAATTCGCAGGATGAAGTGGGCAAAACGGCCTCGGCGATTAACCAATTGCTAGAAAACGTCAGTCAAGCCTTGGTGGAAGCGAACGACACGGTAGGCGCGATTTCAGTAGGCGATTTCAGTCGTCGGATGCAGCGCAGTTATGTGGGGGACTTGGCACGTTTAAAAGACGGCATTAATCATAGCGCGGATAATATTACCCAGGTGATGAAACAACTTGGCCGCGTCATGCAGTCGATGCGCGATGGCGAGTTTGATATTCACATGGAGTGTAAGGCCAAGGGTGATTACTTGGTCATGATGAACAATGCGCAAGAAGCGATGAATGAGCTTAACGGCATTATTGCACAGGTGAATGAGGTGATGGGCTTGATGCAAAAAGGCCAGTTCGGTCATCGTGTTGAGGTAGAGGCGCGTGGTGAAATGCAGCTTTTAAAAGAGCGTATTAATGATTCGCTGAGCCAGCTGGACCGTGCGATGCAGGACATTACGCGTATTGTGGTCGCGCAAAGTGAGGGTGATCTTACACAGTCGATAACCGCGGACTATGAAGGCGATTTAAAAACGCTGCAAGATGCGGTAAACCGTTCGTTGGAAAAACTGGCACAAATCGTATCGCAAGCCGTGCAAGCATCGAATATCGTGAACAATGCCGCCGATGAAGTATCGAAAGGGGCGCTTGATTTAAGTCAGCGCGTGCAAGAGCAGGCCGCTGCCTTAGAGCAAACTTCGGCTACGATGGATGAAATGAATTCGGCGGTACAAAACAATACCGAAAACGCGCAACAAGCGGCGGTGTTGGCGCGTAAAGTGCAAAGCGATGCTGAAGACGGCGAGCAGGTGATGCAGCAAACGATTCTAGCGATGAATGCGATTCAAGAGTCAAGCCATAAAATTGCGGAAATTGTCAGCTTGATTGACGGCATTGCGTTTCAAACCAACTTGTTGGCGCTCAACGCGGCAGTTGAAGCTGCCCGCGCCGGTGATCACGGTCGTGGTTTTGCCGTGGTGGCGGGTGAAGTGCGTTCTTTGGCACAAAAATCAGCAGAAGCGGCAAAGGATATTAAGCATTTGATTGACGAAAGTGTGCAGCGCATTGATGGCGGAACAAAGTTAGCCAGTGAATCGGGCGAACGCTTGGTAGAGATTACGCGTGCGATTGAACAGGTTACCGGCATGATTAATCAAATTGCCCAAGCTTCGGCAGAGCAAGCGGAAGGCGTGTCGCAAGTGCATACCGCCATCAGTGATATTGACGGCGCAACACAACAAAACGCCGCCTTGGTTGAGCAAACGTCTGCTGCCGCCGAAAGCATGAGTGAGCAGGCAACCGAACTTAATCGTAATATGGCGTTTTTTAAAACAGGTATGAACCAAGGTGCGTCCGTGGCTCCTAAAGCTTTAGCCAGTCGTTCGACGGCAACGGTAAAAACCGTGACGGCTAAAACCGCCGCGCCAAAGCCGAAATCTAGCTCGGCATCTTCGGCGAAAGACGAATGGGCCGAGTTTTAAAAAGTTATTTAATCGTTAAACAACCTTGTTGACGGAAAACAGCCCATAACCAGGCTTGGTTATGGGCTGTTTTTTTTAGCGTATCCTTTCCTACCTTCGTGGTTTCAGCAAGCATCCCTCGCTTAACAATTAAAAACGTCGTGTTCTTCGTGGCCTTTGTGATTCAACAATAAATTTTAAACAGACATTCATTCTCGCTAACGTAATTTTTGGCACGTGCATTGCTTTTAATTTTTGGTGGTAACGCACATTAGATCGCGAACACATAGGGAAAAGGTTGTGAACGACAACCACTATACAAAAATAATAATTATGCGGGCCGAGTTTACTCGGCTTATTTTTGATCAGACGCTGTTTTGTAAAAGGTTAGCACGATGGATCGGATGCTCTACGTATCCATGAGTGGGGCAAAAGAGGCGCTGTTTTCGCAAGCGAATAACGCGAACAATTTAGCCAATGCCACCACCGATGGATTTAAGCAGGATTTTAACCAGTTTCGTGCCCAACACATGGAAGGGCCGGGTTGGCATACGCGTGCTTATTCGATGGACGAGCGTCCGGCAACCGATTTTACACCCGGACCGATTAAGGTTACCGGGCGTTCGATGGATATTGCCACTAAAGAAAACGGCTTTATGGCCATTTTAACGCCCGCCGGGGATGAGGCTTATGTACGCTCGGCGAGTTTGCAGATTACCCAAGCCGGTGAGTTAGTCGATGTTCACGGTCATCCGGTATTAAACGAGGGCGGTACGCCGATAGTGTTGCCGCCGCTGGAGGCGTTCGAGGTCGGTACGGACGGCACGATTTCGATTGTACCTGCCGGGGCGAATGCGAATGAAATGGTGGTGATTGATCAGCTACGTTTGGTGGCACCGGATGTGCGTCAATTAGAAAAGGGATTAGATGGGTTTATCCGTCAAAAGCAAGGCAATGCCGAATTGGGGCAAGCGCCGGTGAGAGTGGTGAGTGGTGCGCTGGAAGCAAGTAACGTGAATACGGTACAAGCGTTGGTGACCATGATTGAGCTGTCGCGTAAATATGAGATGCAGGTAAAAATGATGAAAACAACCAAGGATCATGCCGCCGCATCAGACAAACTTCTCTCGATTCGTTAAGGAATAGGTTATGAATAGAGCCTTATATGTTGCTAAAACCGGTTTAGAAGCGCAGCAGTTTCGACTTGCGGCGATTTCTAACAACTTGGCGAATGCGAATACGTATGGTTTTAAAACCGGGCGTGCTGAATTCGACGATTTGTTGTATCAAAACATACGTATGCCCGGTGCGCAAGGCACACAAGATCAAAATAGTACCTTGCCTTCAGGCTTACAGTTAGGGGTTGGGGTAAAGGCTGTCGGTGTGCAGAAAATACACACCCAGGGTAATTTAATGATTACCGATAACCAGCTCGATTGGGCAATTAACGGCGAGGGTTTTTTTCGCATACTTGATCAAGACGGTAATTTTATGTACACCCGTGATGGTTCATTTCAGGTGAACCAGAACGGTGACGTGGTGACCTCATCGGGGTATTTATTAGACCCGAACATTAATATTCCGGCTAATAGTACCGAAATTATGATGGCGCGTGACGGTACGGTGACGGCGAAGCAACCGGGCGTGGTTGAACCGGTTGCGTTGGGGCAGATTGAAATTGCCACCTTTATTAATCCGGCCGGGTTAGAGGCAGTAGGGCAGAATATGTTCTACGAAACCATTGCCAGCGGCGCGCCGGTATTTAATAACCCCACGACCGAAGATGCCGGTGCGATTATTCAAGGCGCATTAGAAGCGTCGAACGTCAATACCGTAGAAGAGTTGATTGGCATGATTGAAGCTCAGCGTACCTATGAAATGAATTCAAAGGCGATTTCGGCTGCCGATGGCATGATGCAATATCTCAATAATAACGTCTAACCTAGGGGGCTAAGATGATAGGTACAGTACGTCAAATCGCAAGCTTGGCGGCGGTTATGGTCAGCGTGGCGTTGATGCAGGGTTGTTCAACGGCACCGGAGCGTATGGAGCAGTTTTCTTATGAGCCGAGTTACCCGATGAATATTGCGCAAGCGGCTCAACCGATGAACGGTTCGCTGTATCAAGCGGCGAATGCGATGACGTTATTTGACGATGCGCGTGCGCACCGTGTCGGTGATATTATTACCGTCAAATTGGTAGAAAAGTTTAACGCCAAGAAAAAAGACGAAGCGAAATATGACAAGTCGAATAATGTTGATTTAGGTGTGAGTACGCCGCTGAATATTTTGGGCCGTTCGGCGGAGCAAATTTATGCGCCATTAGGCACAGGCGGGATTGGGTTTGGTTCGAACAACTCGTTTTCCGGCAAAAGTGATGTAAAACAAGATTCATCGATTACCGGCTCGGTGGCCGTGACCGTAGTAGAAGTGATTCCAAACGGCAATTTGGTGGTGCGCGGCGAAAAATGGATTACCTTGCATGATGGAGAAGAGGTGATTCGTTTTGCCGGTATTATTCGCCCACAAGATATTAAAGCCGATAATACTATTGAATCGGGCAAAGTGGCCGATGTGCGTTTAATTTATCGTGATACCGGCATTGGCGGCGATACCGCACGTCCGGGTGCGGTGACTAAGTTTTTGTCAAAGTTTTGGCCGCTCTAAGCGTGTTATAAACTTGACCCGACCTGTTTTTCAACTCTCCTTTTTGGCAGGTCGGTTTTTTATTTCTAAGGTGGCGTGAGGGTGCGCCAACAGCGATTAGCAGGCCTGCTAATCGCTCGTTTTTCTGGTCTTGGGTGCGTTTGCACCCTTTTTTATGCCTGTTATGTTGGGTGGTTTTTTTATTTGGCACAAACTCTGCTGAATGACGGCTCGTTACGAAGATTCCGTTATAAGGAGCGCTAATCTATGTCCAGAAATATCCTCGTTTTTATGAGCCTGCTGCTGGTTTGGTCGAGTTGGGTCGAAGCGAATTCACGTATTAAAGATTTGGCAAATGTTGCCGGGGTGCGTTCTAACCATTTGGTTGGTTATGGCTTAGTGGTCGGTTTGAATGGCTCTGGCGATAATACGCCGTTTGCTGAGCAAAGCCTGATCAGTATGCTCAATAAGTTTGGCATTAACGTCCCGACCGGGGTGAAAACTAATTCCAAAAACATTGCGGCGGTAGCGGTACACGCCGACTTACCTGCATTTGCTAAACCCGGACAAACCATTGATATTACCGTGTCGTCCTTAGGCAACGCTAAAAGCCTACAGGGTGGAACCTTGATTTTGACGCCGCTCAAGGGGGTGGATGGACAAACTTACGCTTTGGCGCAAGGTAATTTGGTGGTTGGCGGTTTAGATGCCAGCGGGCGTGACGGTTCGCGAGTGACGGTGAATGTGCCAAGCGTTGGGCGTATTCCGGGTGGCGGCATGGTGGAGCGGGCAGTGAATACCGGATTTGATTTAGGTACCACCGTGACGTTAAATCTACATCGCGCCGACTTTACCACCGCGCATAATATGTCCGAAGCGATTAATGCGTTGTTGGGCGAGGGCACGGCGCGTGCGCTCGATGCGGAGTCGGTCGAGGTCATGGCACCGCGTATGCCGGATCAACGCGTGTCATTTTTATCGGTATTGGAAAATATCGAAGTTGAGCAGGGCGAAAATGCGGCCCGGGTGATTGTGAATTCGCGTACCGGTACGGTGGTGATTGGCCAAACCGTGCGTGTCAGTCCGGCGGCGGTGACCCACGGCGGTATGGTAGTTAGAATTGAAGAAAACCTAGAGGCGAATCAACCCAATCCGTTTGCCGGTGGGCAGGCGATGGTGGTGCCCGATACCGGGGTTGAGGTTGAACAAACCGGCAATGGTCGGATGTTTAAGTTTGAATCGGGCGTGTCGTTAGACACCTTGGTCGAAGCGGTGAATAAAGTTGGCGCGGCGCCAAGTGATTTAGTAGCGATTTTAGAGGCGTTAAAACAAGCCGGTGCGCTGCGTGCGCAGTTGTTAGTGATTTAGGGGGCGATGATGAGTATTGATAGCGTGTCACGGCCGATGGATCATACAATTTATACCAATATTAACGGCTTTGAGGATTTAAAACGCCAAGCGCGTGAAGATCAAAAATCGGCGTTGCGCCCGGTCGCCCAACAGTTTGAAGCTTTATTTTTACAAGAAATTTTAAAAAACGCGCGTAAAGTGAAGTTTGATGACGGCTGGCTTGAAGGTGGACAATCGGACATTTATCATGATATGTACGATAAGCAATTTGCGCAGGATATGGCGACTAAAGGTTCGTTAGGATTGGCCGATATAATCGTTGAACAACTCACGCCCACCTTGCCTAGTTTGCAAGGGGAGGCGTTGGAAGCTTGGTTAGCCGAACAAGAGCAACGTCAGCAAGCGTTTAGTCAGCCAAGCACCCAAGATGCGTTGGCATTGCGTCCGTTAAGCGGGCGCTAGAACCAGAATAAGCGAGAAAAACTATGGATATGTTAGGAATTGCTGCGTCAGCCTCGGCTACGTTTAAAAAAGCGTTAGAGGTGACCAGTCACAACGTTGCTAACTCCGCTACGCCGGGGTATAGCCGTCAGCGTGCCGAAATCAGCAGCATGAATCCGGTGATTGCGGGTAATAGTGTGCTGGGCGGTGGTTCGCAGGTGAATACTGTTGAGCGTATTTACGCTGACTATATCCAAAAACAACTTGTTAGTACCAATAGTGGCGTGAAAGGCTATGAACAAGCGACGATGTTTGCCAAGCAAGTAGAAGGCGTGGTGGCGAGTAACGACCAGGGTATTAATGAGTTTATGCAAAAGTACTTCGATAGTTTGCAAAACCTATCGAACAACCCGACATCGGGTGTTAATCGTCAACTGGTGCTTGATCAAGCGAATTCCCTAACCGGCCATGTCGGTAATGTCAGTGAAGCGCTTAAAGATACGAACTATCAGCTTAATGCACAAATTGAAGGTGTAACCGAGCAAATTAACAAACATTTATTGTCGATTAAAAGTTATAACGAAGCGGTGGCAAGGGCTAATTCACAAGGTACACAACCGCCAAACGATTTGTTGGATAAGCGTGAACAAGCGGTGTTGGAATTATCCAACCTGGTGGGGATTAAGGTATTTAACCAGCCAAACGGCACGATTGATATTCACTCGGCTAACGCAAAAGTGCCGTTGTTAAGCGACAATAATTTAACCAATTTACGCGCCGCGCCCAGTCCCTACCCGGACGAAAATCGCACTGAATTGTATATTGATATATCCGGTGAAAAACGCTTGGTCACGGATTATTTAATTGGCGGCGGTGAGTTGGGCGGCATTTTAGATGCGCGCAAAAACGTGTTTGATCGTGCGCAAAATGAATTGGGCGTAACACTTAACGGTTTCGTTGCTTCCAATAACTGGCAGCACTATATGGGCTGGGACGAAAACGGCGATGCCGGAACCAGTTTGTTTACACCGCTAGAGTCGAAAGGTTTGCGCCATGAAAAAAACTCGATGGGCGGCGGTGAAGTCAAAGTAACTTTTAACCCGATTGATCACGATGACTTGAATGCCGGGTTAGATACCCCTTATGCTCCGATCCAACCCGCTAACTTTGGCGATAAAAAAGCCGATTTAGAGGCCGCGTTTACCTCGATTGGGCAGTTGACGGCGGCGAATTATGAAATGCGCTTTGATGGCATGGATTGGACGGTAACAAATTTGACCACCAAAGCGGAAACGACGTTTGCGCACGGGTCGGGTAATTTTGTGCAATTTGAAGGGCTGCGTTTTGAGCAGATTGAGCCGACCGCCGGTGCGTATGTCGCCGGTGATCGGTTTGTGATTAAGCCGCATCAAGATATTTTGGCGCAATTTGAAACGCGCATTAGCAACGGGCAACAATTAGCCACACGCGGGCAAGCACCGATTGAAACCGGCAATGTCCCGCCGGGCGTAGCAGGTGATCCTTTGACGGATGCCAGTCCACCGGAACCGGCGGCGATTGGTGATAACGTCAATATTGCGAATATGGCGAGTTTGGAGTCGAAAAAGATTTTGTTTGCCAATGCATCCGGTCAACCGTCAGAAACCTTATTGGGTGGTTATTCCAAAATGGCGGCGGGTGTTGGGATGTATGTGCGCGGGGTAGAAATTAACTTTGAAGCGCAAACGCAGGCATTCAGTTATATCAATGAACGACGTGAAATGATGTCCGGCGTGAGCTTAGATGAAGAAGCAACGAATTTAATGCGTTTCCAGCAAGCTTATCAAGCGGCGGCACAGATTATGCAAACGTCGCAAACCTTGTTTCAAACGCTGTTAGGTGTGGTGAGAGGATAGAATAATGCGTGTATCAACGAATATGTTTCATAACACCAGTTTTAATAGTATTAGCCAGCATCAAAACGAGTTGCTGAAAATACAAGAGAAACTCAGTAGTGGTAATCGCGTGAATCGTCCGAGTGATGATCCGGTCGGAACCACGCAAATTCATGCACTGACGCGCACGATGAATACGATTGACCAATACGCTAAAAACGGCGAGTACGCCAGTTCGCAGTTGGTGTTGGAAGAAACCGCGATTAAGGATACCCAAGACGTGCTTCAACGCGTGCGTGATATTGGCATTATGATGTCGAACGATACCTACAATCCTGATCAGAGAAGGATTGCCAGTATTGAAATCGGACAGTTAATGCAACACGTGAAAGGCATTATGAATATGAAAAACGCCGAGGGTGAGTATATGTTTGCCGGTAATAATGTTAATAATACGCCTTATGTTGAAGATCCGGCTCATCCCGGCTATTTAGTATATATCGGCAATATTGATCCTGATCCGGCCAACTATAACCCATTAAACTATGACCCAGATCCAGTGATAGGGCAGCAAATTATTGATGATTTTGTTGCGTTAGCTAAGCCGGAGGCCAATTATGGCGGGCGTTTTGTGCAAATCGGTTTTGACCCTAATAATAAACTCGATCCAGATGATCCGCTTAATACCTCAAGGGTGCGTATTACCGATGCTGGACCGTATGTGTTTGATATTAACGCCACGGCATT
>JAVETW010000060.1:0-16655 GCA_034005865.1 Thiomicrospira sp.
CATAGCGATAAATCTGATTTTCGTGTAACTGCAACGTATTCTGTGGCGTAAAACTGGCTAAATGCGCCCGTACACGCGCCTGCTCTGACTCGGGCAAACCCTCCACCCAAGGTTTACCCAGCATAGCCTGCGCAGGCACACCAAAATAATCCGCCATCGAGCGGTTGACAAACAGCATCGTGGTATCGGCCGCATAACGATTAATAAAATACGGATGCCCTTCAACCAAATCGCGATATAGCGCCTCTTGCTGTGCCAACTGCTGTTCACGCTCGCGCAACAATAACTCGGCTTGTTTTTGAGCATGTATATCCAGATGGGTTCCCATAATCACCAGCGGTTCGCCCTGCGCATCGCGCTGCATCACCTTGCCGCGCCCTTGCGTCCAGCGCCACTCTCCTTGGGCGCTACGCAAACGAAATTGAGTTTGAAAGCCGCGATTATCATGGAAGTGACGTTCAATTTCAGCGAACAACGCAGACAAATCTTCAGGGTGAACCAGTTGATGAAAAACCGCTAAATCGAGCGCAAAACTTTGCGGCACATAGCCCAACTGCGTATAACATTCGTCCGACCAACTCACCTCATTGGTTTGCGCATACCACGTCCACAAACCGGTACCGGTGGCCTCCATCGTCAAATGTACCCGCGCCTGCGCCTGCTCCAGCGCGATAGCCTGATATTTACGCTCGGTAATATTAACGTCTACCCCGCGATAGCCACTCAAACGCCCGGTGTCATCAAAAATTGGCAAGCCATTCGTGCTTAACCACACCAACGTGCCATCACGATGCTGCGCTTGATTTTCCACATCGTGGAACGCTTCATGACGCTGAAACACGGCTAAAGCGCTTTGCTTAAACGCCTCACGTCCCTCTAACGGATGCAAATCATAAAAATGATAGTGGCCAACCAACTGCGTCGGCGAATAGCCTAAAATCGACTCAACCACCGGACTGACAAAGGTATACAGCCCATCTGCATCGGTTTCCCAGATAATATGTTGCGCCTGATTAGTCACCGAAATAAAACGCTCTTGCGCTGCCATCAGCGCTTGACGCGTATGCGTTTGCTCGGTTTGGTCGAGTAGATAACCGTAAAGCTTAACCACCTGTCCTTCATCGTCATATTCAGGGCGCGTGTAGTCATACACCCAATGGCAGCGCCCCTGCTTATCCCGCAGACGATAATGTCGCTCCCAAGCGGTTTTTTTCTGCGCAATAAAGCTTTGTACCTCACGCCCAACGCGCTTGACATCTTGCGGGTGCAACAACTGCACAAAACTAAAATCCGGTTGCATCAACTCTTCGGCCTGATAACCGAGTAAGGTTTCAATATTTTTCGATACAAACTGAATCGGCCAACCGGCTTGCGCCCCCCAAATAATGACGGTCACCGGGCCTCCGGCAAACAAATCACGTTCGGATTCGATTTGCTTTTTTTGCTGATTAAGCATCTGCGCCCAATCCTGATACACCAAGGCCACCAAATCTTTTTGATGCACAATGCCTAGCACTCGGCGCTGCTCATCTACCACCACCAAACGTTTGATTTTACGTGCGCGACTAAACGTCAGCGCCTCTTGCAACGTCATATCTTCGTGAAAGGTGATCAACGGCGCGCTCATCACCTCCCCGATGGTTTGGTGCCAATCTACCTCCTCTTCCACCAGTCGAATAATATCGCTTTGCGTAATAATGCCGCAGGGAATGCCCTGCTCCATCACCAACGCCGCACTTTGTTTGAGCCGATCCAGCTCAAAAAATACTGACTCAATAGTGTGATTCGATTGCGCTCGCACCAAGCGCGTCAAGCGTACCAACTGACCAATAGATTTGGTTTGCGCTAAATGCTGTGGATCCAAGCAAGAGGCTAAATCGGTATAACTGACAATCCCGATCATGCGCCGATCCCCATCGACCAAACATAAATGTTCATCGGGGTGGTTTTTGATCACCGCCAAACCGTCAATCACACTGGCATCGGGTGAAAGTTGAGGCACATGATTAAGCTGAACTTGACTAAGCGGCGTGGTGAGCGCGACATTATGCGTACGAAACTCAATTAATTCTTTCGCGGTTAATATTCTTAAACCAGCCTCACCTGTTACAATGACATCTCGAATTTTGTGCGCGTGCATTAAATGCACCGCATCGTGGATAGAGTGGTGGTCTTCAATACTGACAACATCGGTCGTTGCCACCTGAGATAATTTGGGAAAAAACACCCCGGACTCCTTTTAGGAACGTAACGATCTGGGTTTAGCCAAATCCCTGACAAAGCCTAATAATTTGCGATAACCTCGGACTTAACACACGTAGTTTAGCGATTAGGCTTATATTGACGCAAAACACCCTGACACTCAACACGTCAGTAAAATTTAATATGGCATAAGGGCTATGCCAAGTAACCGTAGAATACAAACTTTTCGCATAATATGAAATATTCGCACAAAAATATTATGCAAACCACAAAGGAAGGTTTAATGACGCGCTCAACGCTGCCGGCTTGGCTGGGTTTATTTGCTCTGTTAGCTTCGGGATGGCTGTTAGCCTATGTGTACCTTGATCAACGCACTCAAACCGCGATAGAAAGTCGTCTAAACGAAATCAGCGCGACGCAGCAAGTCGCGTGGAAAGCCTCACTCAACGCCCATAATCGTGCCATTCAAACCTACTTCGACCACCTCGTCAATCAGCCGTTGGTATGGGCGATTATGCAAAAAGCACAAAATCCGCAACAACGCGATATGGCGCGCGATGAACTCATGCTAGCGCTCGCCGACACTTACCATTATTTAACCGAACAAGGGGTGCGCCAATTCCACTTTCACCTCCCCAACAACGATAGCTTTTTACGCTTTCACTATCTCAACCACTTCGGCGACAACCTCGCGCGCGCGCGTTACTCCATCACTTGGGTAAACGAACACAAACGCCCCTACTCCGGCTTTGAGGCCGGAAAAGTTGTTTCAGGATTTCGCTACGTCTATCCCATTATCACCCCCAATGGTCACCATTTGGGCAGTGTCGAGTTAAGTCTACCGTTCGAAGAAATTCGCCAAGAAGTGCATAAACTCATGCCCAACCGCGAATTCCAAATGGTGATTAATCGCGCCCAACTGATTGACCGCTTATTTAACGAGCAACAGCACGTTTATGCTCTGTGGGAAGTGAATGATGGCTTTATGGTTGAAGACCCGAATGCCAAACTCGCCGATGCCGCCCAACCCATTTCTGCCGAAGCGCAAGCAATCAACGCTCTGTTGCGTAAAGACAAAAAAATTCAAGCACTGATTAATAACGGTGAATCCGGCAGCGTTGCCTTATTTAATCGCGACCAACCTTATAGCATCAGCCTCACCGCTATTCGCGACACCCGCGACGAACTCTCCGGCTTTTTGGTCGGTTATCGACCCGCGCCCGAACTGCTGATGGCGCGCACCAACTTCTTACTATCCTTGGCCACCAGCACCATCGTGGTATTAATTTTGGCACTGGTCGGCGGCCTTTGGCTCCGTCGCGGCCAGCAACAAGCCTACGAACGCCAGCGCATTAACACTATCTATAACACCATGGGTGAAGGCCTATACGCGATGGATAATCAGGGCATTATCACCCACGTCAATCCACGCGCATGCCAACTGCTCGGCTACAGCGAAGCCGAACTCATCGGACAAGCAGCGCATCCCTTATTCCATGCTCACGCGCTCAACGAACAACAACCTTTATCCGCCTGTCCCATTTTTCAAACCACCCAACAAGGCTTAATTTACGAAGGCGTGGAAATTTTCAAACACCGCCAAGGCAGCTTATTTACCGTTAAAATCGTTAGCCAAGCTTTATACGAAAGCGATCGTTTGGTCGGCTCGGTGTCCACCTTTATGGACATCACAGAAGAGCAGCGCATCGCCGACGAACTGCAGCTAGCTAAACAACGTGCCGAACGCGCCAATCAAGCCAAAAGCGAGTTTTTAGCGAATATGAGTCACGAAATCCGCACCCCACTGAATGCGGTTATCGGCCTGAGCGAATTGCTCAAAGGTTCCAAGCTGTCGAACCAACAACGCGACTATCTCAATAAAATCAGTCAGTCATCAACGCTCCTGTTATCGATTATCAACGACATCTTAGACTACTCCAAAATCGAAGCAGGCAAGCTCGAACTCGATCCACAAACCTTCTCGCTACAAGGGGTATTTGAACAACTGACCACGCTATTTCAAGAGTCGGCTCATAAAAAAGGCCTCGGTTTTCAGCTGCAAATGGCGCCAACCATCCCCAAAAAACTCATTGGTGACGACCTGCGTTTAACCCAAGTGCTCACCAACTTAATGAGCAATGCGATTAAATTCACCGCCAAAGGCGAAGTGCGCTTGCAAGTCGATCTCGCTCGCCAAACTGAACAGCACGTGAGTTTGATTTTTTCCATTTTCGACACAGGCATCGGCCTCACCGACGAGCAAATCTCACGCTTATTCGAACCCTTTAATCAAGCCGATTCCTCCACCACACGTCAATATGGCGGCACTGGCCTAGGGCTTGTTATAAGTCAGCGCTTGCTGCAAGCGATGAATAGTGAACTGGCGATTATCAGCCAACCGAGTGAAGGCTCTTGCTTCCGTTTCTTACTGACACTCGAGCTGAGTAAAAACCATGAGCAACCGGTAAACGAGCCGCAAAAATCCGATCAAGCCTGGTTATCAACGCGCTTCCACGGCCACGTCTTATTAGCCGAAGACAACCCGGTAAATCAACTGGTTGCCAGCCAGTTGCTGCAAAAAGCTGGTTTCCATGTCACCGTGGTAGACGATGGGTTGCAAGCAGTCAACGCCGTGCAAGAACAACAATTTGATGCGATTTTAATGGATATTCAAATGCCGGTGATGGGTGGATACGAGGCGACGCAACGCATTCGTCAAAGCCAGCCGGATTTACCGATTATCGCCTTAACGGCAGCCGCCTTAATTGAAGACCGTGATAAAGCGCTTGAAGTTGGCATGAACGACCATTTGGGTAAACCCATCGAAGTACCCAAACTGTATGCCACTTTAGCCAAATGGTTACCGACACACATTCTTAGCCAACAGTCGCAAGCCGAGATAGCGTCCACCACTTGGCCAACCCAATTAGCAGGCCTGGATTTAACCTTAGGTTTAACGCGCCTGCAGCACAATCAAACCTTGTATCGTCGGTTGATTGAAGAATTCGCCGACAGTCTGAAACAAGACCTAGCCGAACCGCAGCACCTGCTCAACCTAGAACGCTTACACGCGATTAAAGGCGTATCCGGAAACTTAGCCGCGATGCGCTTATTCCACGCTTGTGAACGCTTGGAAAACGCGATACAAAGCGAGCCTGATCAAATCCATAGCGCGCAGCAACGTTTAACACAAGCGATGAAAGAAGTGATAGACAGTGCTGGGCAACTGGCAAAGCTGACGCCGAAAGAGGCGCCGCCGCCGTCAGACAACGACACACCGCCACGCGACTTAAAGCATTTAGAGCAAAAACTCAAACAAGGTGATTTGTTAGATAAAAACGATAGCGACTATTTACTCGGTTGGGCGATGACACAACTCAACGAGCAACAGCTGCAAGCACTGCGTCAAGCCTTACTCAGCTTGGATTATGTTCTCGCCCATCAGATTATCGAACCCTACTTAAGCCACTAAAACGCAAGCCGACAATCAGCAAACCGCAACAAAAAAGGTCAGCCGCACAACGGATGACCTTTTTTATTCAAAGTGCTCGTCTATCAAGCCTAACGGCTTTGGCGATGGAATTTAAGCAACGTTTTAAACACGTCCGGGTCTTTAATCATCGTCATCTCGCCTTCACGCGGAATCAGCTTGTCTTTTAAGCGCGACAACCAAAAGCGTAACGCCGCCATACGCAACGCCGCCGACCAGGCCTGCTGCTCATCGGCATTTAACGGTCGCACACGCTCATACGCGTGCACCATCGCCGTCAATTTAGCCTTATCGAGGGTATGATCCGGCAGACGACACCAATCGTTCACCATCACCGCCAAATCATATAAGCACGCACCGTGACAGGCATAATATAAATCGATAATACCGCTGAGTCGCAAGCCATCGAATAACGCATTATCAGTAAACAAATCAGCATGAATCACGCTTTGCGGTAAGTGACCCCAATCAATCGTGCTTTGAAATGCCAACTCATTGCCCAATAGCACTTGATCCGCCGGCTCAATCCGCTCACCGAGTAACGCCACCTGCTGCTGAGCCCAATCTAAACCGCGATCATTCGGACGATAAAAACCAAAATCTTGCCCGGCCAAATGAAAACGTGCCAGTTCCGCACCCATTACTTCACAATGCGCCAAGTCGGGATGTTCCAGCGTTTTGCCTGCTAAGCGCTCTACTAACGCCGCCGGTTTATTCATCAGCGTTTTGAGATAATGTCCTTGTTTATCAGCGATTGGATGCGCGGTCGGTATCTGATGTTCCGCCATAAAAGCCATAATATTTAAGAAATAACCTAGCTCTTTAGCACTATGATGCTCAAAAATCGTTAATACAAACCGCCCTTGTTCGGTATCGACAAAATAATTAGTATTTTCGATACCGGCACTAATGCCTTCAAAACCCACCAGCGCGCCGAGCTCGTAATCTTGGAGAAACGCTTCAAGCTGCGCCGAATTGATGACGGTGTACACTGACATAGACCATTCCGTTTTAAGTCACAAAATTAGCGCGATTTTACCATAGGACGCGCCGCCAAAGAATCGACAACTCGGCAAATCCAAGCAAACAGCGCATCGCGCTACGCTACCTCAACCCAGTAACGCGCCTGCGCGCGCGTAATCAAATGGCCAATCGGCGCCAAATCCATATCATATCGTCGGCTAATCGCCAAAAATTCCGCCTCCGCCTGCGGTGTTACCGCCACTAATAAACCACCCGAGGTTTGCGGATCACACAGAATGAGTCGTTGAGTTTCGCTCAATTCACTGATGTGATGGCCATAACTTTCAAAATTACGCCCCGCGCCGCCCGGTGTGCAACCCTGCGCCAGATAGTGCTCAATATGGTCTAACTTGGGCACAGCATCATAATTGATTTGTACCGCCACACCGCTACCTTGACACATTTCAAGCAGATGCCCCATTAAACCAAACCCAGTGACATCAGTCATTGCCCGAACGCCGCTTAATAAGCCGAGTTCGCCGCCGATTTTATTTAATTGGCACATGGTTTCAGGTGCTAAACGCTGATGTTCAGGTAACAGTTTTTTCTGTTTTTCAGCGGTGGTCAAAATGCCGATGCCGATAGGTTTAGTCAAATACAGTGCACAACCTGCTTCGGCGCTGTCGTTGCGTTTAATATGCGCATTATCAACAAGGCCGGTGACAGCTAAGCCGAAAATGGGTTCCGGCGAATCAATCGAATGACCACCAGCTAACGGAATCCCTGCGTTTTCGCAGGCCTGGCGGCCGCCATCGACCACTTGTTGTGCCACCTCAGCCCCCAGCTTGTCTATCGGCCAGCCAAGAATCGCAATCGCCATTAAAGGTTTGCCTCCCATCGCATAAATATCGCTGATGGCATTGGTGGCAGCGATTTGGCCAAACTCGAATGGGTCATCCACAATCGGCATAAAAAAATCGGTAGTCGAAATCACCGATTGGCCATTGCCCAAATCAAATACCGCCGCATCATCTTTCGATTGATTACCCACCAATAAACGCGGGTTAGGCGTTAAGGTCAGTTGGCTTTTAAGGATTTCATCCAACAGTTTAGGTGAAATTTTACAGCCGCAACCGGCTCCATGACTAAACTCGGTCATGCGAATCGGACTTTGGGGCAGGGCTTTAAGTGTCATAACAAGGTCACCTTTATTGATGGCTAAGCATGGCTCAGCGCAAGGTTTAAACGGATCGTAGATAATGGCGGAAGAGAGCAGGAGTCGAACCTACCAGGAACCGCATAGCCGCCCCTCCCGGTTTTGAAGACCGGACGTCCCACCGGGGAACGATCTCTTCCAAATTTAGTGCGCAACCCAAGCATGCTCGGTAGCCTGATGACGCAAGACATGACGGTCTTGGTGTCGGCGAGTATAGCCAACCCGGTCAAAGAACTCAAGGATTTGCTGGGCGAGTTTGCGGCCACCGCCGCCTTTGTCACTCAAATAGTCGCGTAATGCACCAATCGTCGCGCCTTGCGGTTGTTCGTTCAGTTGACGCACAATATCAGCCAGTTCCGCCACCATTGCGGCAGTGAAATAATGGTCGTGCGCCAGCGGATAAAGTTCACCGACCCGTGCGACACGTTTAAATAAACGGCGCACTTCATATTCAGCTTGACCGCTTTGTCGGGCAATATCGCGCACACGCGGTGGGTTAAAACCCTGCGTTAATAATAGCGGTTTGAGTTCGGTAAAGACCTGTTGGTCAGTCGCACTTAGTTCAGCACGATGCTCTGGCAAATGGAGCCATGCGCGAGTTTTGCTGAGACGTTTTTGGGCGATTAAATCGGTACAAAGCCGCTCAAATACCATGTGTGTTAAATGGGGCGACAGCATCCGGCGTAAACGATTAGCTTCCACGCCAATCATATCCGGGGCGTGTTGGTGTTCCGTTGCTAGATGTTCCAATAAGTTTGTTTGTAAAGCTAACCAAGCCTGGTGGGACAATACAAATCGACTGTTTGCATCTCTAACCACTGTTAAATCGGCACTTTGGCTTAAGTCGCTCAGCTCGCTTTCATCCAAATTCCAACTGAGGCCAAATTGATTTAAATCAATACCGCTGAGCGTTTGGCAGGCCTGCTGATACAGCAAAGCACCAAGCTCGTGTTGTTGCGCTAAGCGCAATAGTGCAAGACGTTCAGGTGTGCGTTTATAACGTGCTGGCGGCACAATATCCAACACCTGACCACCGGCAACGGTGCGCTGGGCACCGGCATCGCGCAAAATAAACCGGTCGCCATTGAGCGCAAGCGTTTCTCGTTCCAACTGGATTTCGACCAGTGCTTGTTCACCTGGTTCGACTTTTTTGCAATCCAGCAACGATACTCGCCCCACAATATCATCGGTCGCCAAATGCACATGCACTACTTGTAAGTGTTTAACCGCCGCTTGCTGTTTCGGCACCCTAATCCAAGCCTGAAAGCGCGTTAAGGAGTGAGCTAATGCCGGATCGATTAACCACATACCACGATGCAAATCGCTTTTTTCAAAATCCCCTTTGAGGGCAATGGCACAGCGCTCACCCGCCTGACCGCGTTCGGCCTGACGATCTTGCACATGTAATCCGCGCACTCTGGCGTGAAAACCAGCTGGCGAAATGACCAGTTGATCGTCGATTTTCACCTCGCCGGATATTGCTGTACCCGTGACAACTGTGCCGACGCCCTTTAGGGTAAAAGCACGATCCAAGGCGAGTCTAAAGCGGCCTTTTGCGAGATTGTTCGGTGTATTGAGCGCTTGCTGTTGCAAATAGTCACGCAGTGGTTCTATGCCTTGGCCGCTGACAGATGACAAGGGGAAAATAGGACACTCTTTTAAACCGCTATCGGCGACAAAGTCACAAATCTGTTGTTGTACTTCGACCAGTCGCGCGGGATCAACCTGGTCGATTTTGCTCAACGCAACCGCGCCACGCTGAATACCGAGTAAATCAATTAACTCCAAATGCTCACGTGTTTGTGGCATCGGCCCATCGTCGGCGGCAATCACTAACAGAATAAAATCCAATGCCGTGACACCGGCTAACATGGTATGAATCAATTTTTCATGGCCGGGAACGTCAATAAAGCCCAGTACCGTCTGTGCATTTATCGGGCTGTAGGCATAGCCTAAATCGAGCGTAATGCCACGTTGCTTTTCTTCGGGCAACCGATCAGCATCCACCCCGGTTAAAGCTTTCACCAGCGAGGTTTTACCATGATCTATATGTCCCGCCGTACCGATTAGCATGGAGTTTCCGTTGTGTTAAGTTGATGTAAACGGGAGGTTAATCCATTCAGTTGTTGTAGAAAAACCGCTTCATCTGCTTCGGCCAAACAGCGCAAGTCCAGCAACAAAGCGCCTTTGTCAATGCGGCCGATAATCGGCTTGTCTAGTTGGCGTAATGCGCTTTCCAGTCGATTCAGCCCGCCACTTTTTTTGCTGTCACTGCGAATCGCCAAACCGGCGGAGGCTAAACGTTCAACCGGTAATGAGCCAGAACCGATTTGCGAATTGAGCGTAACCACTTCAACCGTCAGGGGTAAGTTGCTCAATGCTTGTTGTAACGCAGGTAACAAACGATGAGCCGCCAATAAAATCTCGCCTTGTGGGCGTGCTAATTGTTGCAGTGCGGCTAAGTTTTGCGCCAGATTATCGGGGTTACGATACAGGCGTAATACGGCTTCCAGTGCGGCGAGCGTAATTTTGCCAACGCGCAATGCGCGTTTTAACGGGTTTTTCTTAATGCGCGAAACCAGTTCCTTTGAGCCGACCACCAAGCCTGCTTGCGGCCCACCGAGCAGTTTGTCGCCGGAAAAGGTTACCAAATCGGCACCAGCTTCGATACTTTCACGCGGGGTCGGTTCGTGTGGTAAACCCCAACGTTCTAGGTTGGTTAAAGTACCTGAGCCTAAATCCACCACAAACGGCAAGTCGTGCTGATGAGCCAGTTCGGCCAGTTCGTTTTCCGCTACCGCATGGGTAAAACCTTCAATCGCATAGTTGCTGGTATGAACTTTCATTAACATCGCGGTTTTTGGGTTAATTGCACCGCTAAAATCACGCAAATGGGTGCGGTTAGTGGTGCCGACTTCAACCAGCTTAGCGCCAGAACGACTCATAATATCCGGCACACGAAAAGCCCCACCAATTTCAACCAACTCACCCCGTGACACAATCACCTGGCGTTTGCCTTTGGTGCTGGCTAGGCTATTAAGCGTTAAAAATACCGCCGCCGCATTATTATTCACCACCGTGGCAGCCTCTGCGCCGGTAAACTCACACAGCAGAGATTCAACTAAATCATCACGGTCGCCGCGCCCGCCGCTGGCTAAATCGTATTCCAACGCACAAGGATGGCGTGCGGCTTCAATCATTGCCTCAATCGCCGCTTCAGGCAAAGGCGCACGGCCTAAATTGGTATGCAACACGGTGCCGGTAAGGTTAAACACCGGGCGCAAATTGGGCAGGGCTTGTTGCTGTAACGCCTGGCTAATGTCGGCAATCAGTTGAGTTTGAGAGGGAATGGCTTCCCCTGCTTGCAGGGTTTGGCGAGCCAAGTCTAATCGCTGGCGTACCGCTTGGGTGACCCATTGATGGCCGTAAGTGCCAATCAGTTCAGCCAATTCGGCTTGCTCAAGTAGTCGGTTTACCGATGGAATCTGTGCATAAGGATTCATAACCCATCCTGTGTTAATCGAGGTGCCTGTAAGTCAAATAAAGGGTTACACGTTGAATAAAAAACCCCGCTTTGGGCGGGGTTTCGAAACGGCTGACGCAAGCGTCAAACCCTTTCTTAGTCTTCCATGCTTGGATTCCAGACTTTCCACACGTTACCGACTAAATCTGGCCCTGGTTTCAAGGTTGCTTTACCCGGTTGCCAACCTGCAGGACAAGCTTCCTTGCCGCCGGTTGCACGCACGTGCTGGAAGGCTTGCAACTGACGAACGGTCTCGTCAATTTTACGGCCTACCGGAGGTGTCAACACTTCCATCGCCTGAATCACACCATCTGGATCGATGATGAATCGGCCACGAAGCTCAATACCTTGGTTTTCGTCCCAGCATCCATAAGCACGACCGATATTACCGGCCTGATCCGCCACCATTGGGAAAGGTACGCCCCCTTCCACCATTTTGACTAGCTCATGGTCATTCCACATTTTATGGACAAAATGACTGTCCACGCTGACCGAAATGACTTCTGCATCTAGCTTTTGCAACGTTTCATAATTCGCGGCGACCGCCGACACTTCCGTTGCTCAAACAAATGTGAAATCACCCGGGTAGAAACATAACACGACCCACTTACCTAGATAATCAGACAGTTTCACACTGGTGAAACCCCCTTTAAAGTAAGCTGGTGCCGTGAAATCAGGGGCTTTTTGCCCGACTGTTACACCCATTTTTTTCACCTCTTCTTTTGGTTGAGGAGCTTGTGTTAGGGTATCGCTCGATTCGCTTCCGCCTACCGAGCTGGTCACTCTGACACAAGATGCACCTTCATTTGACATATTGCCTCCTTGGTCATAATTAAAGAAAGGCATGACGCAGTGCAATCGTTAGTAACAAAGCGACAAACGATTGCGCCGCGTTCTTATCATACTAAGAAAATCGCACAGGCCTGTCAATCAAAACACGGTTCATCAAATAAAACAGCAGGCCTGCTTAAAACAGAACCCAAAAAATTAAAAACAATTAAGCTAGCGCTATACATCTTACGACGCCGTAATGATAACTAAGGCTAAATGAAATTTTAGTACATCACTGAATACGAACTAAAACTGCGGCTCACAGTATGGATGCCAGAAAATAGTTAAGCAATGCCTTAACACCTCAATACCTCGTACAGGTATAGAACAAAATGCATTAGCACCCGCCCGTGTAACTCACCCAAATAAAAAGCCCGCTATAAAGCGGGCTTTCGTGCTAGAGAGGCGTTGTTGATTAGGACAACTTAGAAGCCGTGGTGACCGACACCCGGTGGGCTAACTTCAATACGTTGTTCTACGTTATATTGAGGCGTGCCATCCGGTAAACGACCTGCGGTACGGTAGTTGGTGGTATCACCTTTACCATCGCCGACCATATAGTCTGGGCAGTCTTTCATGCAACGCTCGTTGGCAATAACCGGACGGTGGTCACACATAAAGTTACCTGCGTTCGCTAGGTATTTGTTGGCTTTCAACAACATTTCTGCGTTAAAGAAATCGTCATCTTCGATCAATGTCCCTGAATCATCAAGCGGGATGCCGTTCATTTGCAGAATGTAACCGGTGATACCCATGTAACCTGCATCGCCGATTGCTGGCATGTTAGGTGTCCAGAAAGGCATCGCACGACGGTTGTAGTCGAATAAGGTGGTCGCATAGGGCCAGTAGTTACGGATAGTCTTAACCGGTGCCGGATCGTTTACATCCGAAGTAGACAATGGCAACGGGTTACCTTCGGTTAGCGGCAAGTAACCTTTTGCCCCTTCACCAAACTCACCGTGACACATCGCACAGAATTGGATGTACATATCGCCACCTTTCTGCACGGTCATGCCGACATCAAGTGATGGTAAACCGTTACCATCCGCAT
The DNA here is from genome assembly GCA_034005865.1 of Thiomicrospira sp. Taxonomy (GTDB): domain Bacteria; phylum Pseudomonadota; class Gammaproteobacteria; order Thiomicrospirales; family Thiomicrospiraceae; genus Thiomicrospira. The sequence goes on from JAVETW010000060.1 coordinate 13,277, forward strand.
CAACGTGAATTTTCCACTTATCTAACGCCGCTTCCGCGATAGGCGTACCAAAACCGTAAGCCTTGTAGTCCGCATCCGCGTAGTAGTTTTTGTTCGCGCTTTCATGAACGGTGACAAATGCTGCCGGTACTTTACACTGCATGTTACCGTGCGCGCCGCCATCGATTGAGTCGGCTACTTCAAACGAGTAAGGGTTATTTGGATCCATTTTTTTCACCAAACGCTCACGCGCATCGGTACCCAAAATGGCTTGAACCACTTTCGCATCCAAGTATTTGTTATCGTTTGCCGCGATCATCGCTTGCCAATCACCACCAGAGGCTTGCGCTTTATCTTCTGGCTTGCCCGACATGGCATACGCCGCGCCCGAAACGATCATAGCGCCGGCAACGGCTGACGCGATTAAAGTTTTCTTAGAATTGAACATTTTCGATCATGCCTCCGAATTCGCTGTTATGGGCGTGAACTTTCCAAGTCACCATCGCCGTACGGTGGTAAACGTTGTTAGTCCCTTCGATGTCACGCATTTGCGGCATACCCGGTTGAACATAACCGGTTTCGTCCGTTGTACGGCTCATCATTAACAATTCGCTACCGTCCCAGTCGAATTCCAACTCAAAACGTGTCCACGCTTTTGGTAGAACCGCTGAAGTCAACTTCGCTTCTTTCCAGTTACGTCCGCCGTCGAAAGAGATGTCAACGTGATCAACTTTACCGCGACCTGACCATGCAATCCCTTTCGCTACATAACGACCTGGACCTTGCATTTTGAAGTCTGGTGATGGGTAAGTGATAACCGAGTTGGCTTCCATGTACCAAGACATGTTTTGAACCGTACCATCTGGCATTAACTCAGTGTACTTAGAGGTTTCTTCGCGGTGCTGTAACGGCACGTTGGTGACTTGAATACGACGCAAGTGTTTAACCCACATATTCGCTTCACAACCTGGTACAACTAAACGGATTGGGTAGCCTTGCTCTGGACGTAATGCTTCGCCATTTTGCGCGTAAGCAATCATACAGTCATCCATCGCCAATTCGATAGGAACGGAGCGCGCCATACCGGAAGCGTCTGCACCCTCTGGAATCAACCAAGTGCCTTCAGGCTTGATACCGGCTTCTTTCAATAGGGTAGATAGACGAACACCTGTCCACTCTACGCAAGACATCATCCCGTGTGTCCATTGAACTGAGTTCAACTGTACCCCTTTCCACTCCATCGCGCCGTTAGCCGGACACTCAGCGAAAAGAATACGAGACTCAGATGGGAAACGCTTTAGATCGTCCATAGTGAAAATCAACGGACGCTCAACCAAACCGTGAATCACTAAACGGTGATCAGCTGGGTTGATATTGATACCACCGCCGTGGTAACGCTCAAAGTGTAGACCGTTAGGGGTAATCATACCGTGTAGGCTTTGTAGCGGCGTCATGGTGATAGATGCCATAGAGTCTGGTGTTAGCCACTCTAAGGTGCGACGCTGTACGTCTTTTTCAAAAGGTGACGGCATACCGTATGGATATTGACGTACACCCCAACCTAACATTTTACGTGATGCTGGATCCGGTAAAACGTCAGTGATTTCTTCACGACCTGCATAAGGCGCAACCGCTTTTTTTGCGTCGAACTTCATTACAGGAGAAGCTGAAGCGGCTTGCGTAAACAAGACACCGCCCGCTACCGCCGCACTTCCTTTAAGGAAGGCACGACGGCCTTGATTGCGAGATTCTTCGGTTTGAATCGCAACCTTTTCTACTACTTTATCTGTCATTTTATGCTCCTTGATTGGCATCCTTAACGAGTAACAACACCACAGATTCAAGAGTGATTATATTATCCAATCGCCAGTAACAGCCTAAGCCAGTACTCACAATGCTGGCCGATTATAATAAACCTTTATGCTTTGACACTTCAAGTTAAAACATTAGCAAAATTAGCTTTTGCTTATATAAATTTTTTATGGGGTAGCGTCTAATTTCTATGCCTGTTTTCATAAAACAGGGGTAAAAAACACGTCATTTTGTCAGCTTTATGTTTTGATGTGCCTTCGCTGCCACGCTATATTACAAACACCTTTCACCCAAACCTTAGGGTTTTAAGCGCATTGTTAGCTTATTAAACGCCGTTTTAGCAGGCCTGCTAAAGCGAAAGCGGTTTATTTTTTACTGCGTCATGCGTATGATTAAGCGTCTTAAAATTCCCAGCCGGAGATCGCCATGATAGAACGTCAATTTCCCATTACGCGTATGCGCCGTATGCGTGCCGATGATTTTTCTCGCCGTTTAATGCGCGAAAACGTCCTCACCGTCAATGACCTGATTTATCCAATGTTTGTGATTGAAGGATTTAATAAACGAGAGCCTGTGCGCTCGATGCCGGGCGTTGAACGCTTGAGCCTCGACTTATTAGTGGCCGAAGCGCAAGAGTTAGTCGCGCTAGGCATTCCGATGATCGCGATTTTTCCGGTAGTTGATGCGGATAAAAAATCACTGGAAGCCGAAGAAGCTTATAACCCGGAAGGGCTGGCGCAACGTGCGGTGCGCGCGGTGAAAGCGGCCTGTCCTGAGCTTGGCATAATGACCGACGTCGCGCTTGACCCGTTCACCACCCACGGACAAGACGGCATTATTGATGACAATGGCTATGTTCTAAACGACGACACCATTGATGTATTAATGAAACAGGCTTTGTCGCACGCTGAAGCTGGCGCAGATGTCATCGGCCCATCAGACATGATGGACGGACGCATCATCGAAATCCGCGAACTGCTCGAAGACCACGGCTATATCAATACGCGCATTATGTCTTACGCCGCCAAATATGCGTCGGCCTATTATGGCCCATTCCGCGATGCCGTCGGCTCAGCCGCCAACCTTGGAAAAAGCAACAAATACAACTACCAAATGGATCCAGCCAACGGCAATGAAGCCCTGCATGAAGTGGCAATGGATATTAACGAAGGCGCGGATATGGTAATGGTTAAACCGGGCCTGCCTTATTTAGATATCGTTTGGCGGATTAAAAACGAATTTAAAGTGCCGACCTTTGCCTATCACGTCAGCGGGGAATATGCGATGCTAAAAGCCGCCGCGCATAATGGCTGGCTGGATGAAAGTGCGGTCGCGCTAGAAACGCTGCTCAGCTTTAAGCGCGCCGGTGCCGATGGTATTTTGACCTATTACGCTAAGCAGGCCGCTATTTGGTTAAACGAAGGGTATCAAGGATGAGCGTTTCAGCGATAAGTGGGGGGGCACCCGATCGTTATGCTGTGGTCGGCGACCCGATTAGCCATTCCAAATCACCGCTTATTCACCGCCTGTTTGCCGAGCAAACCGGGCAAAACTTGGTGTATGAAGCGATTCGCATCGACAGCGAAGA
>JAVETW010000108.1:0-3852 GCA_034005865.1 Thiomicrospira sp.
GAACCTCCCCTGCAACCACGGCAAACCCCCGCCCGTGATCACCCGCACGAGCCGCTTCAACAGCGGCATTTAAGGCCAATAAATTCGTTTGAAACGCAATACCATCAATCAGCGTAACAATTTCAGCAATTTTATGACTCGAGTCCTGTATAGCATTCATCGCGGCAATCGTTTTTTGCATCACGGCGGCCCCTTGCTCAACCTGCATCCGAACCTGCTTAGCCACCGAAACCGTATGCCTTGCGTTATCCGTATTATTTTGCACGGCCGCATTCATCTCATCCATCGTAGCCGAAGTTTGCTCTAATGCCGCCGCCTGCTCCTGCACGCGCTGGCTTAAATTTGTTGAACCTTCCGATACCTCATAAGCCGCGACACTGACAATTTTTGATGCCTCAACCGCCTGGGAAACCACCCCATCCAACTTATCTGCCGTTGAATTTACGGCCTCCTTCAAAATCCTAAGTTCGCCGTGATACTCTGTGTTGATTCTGTGTGTCAAATCACCATTAGATTGCGCCACGACAATCCGCGTAATATCCTTCATCGCATTTTCGAGCGCATCCATTGAGGCATTGATACTGTTTTTAATAACCAATAACTCACCCTGCGCATCCACCGTCACGCGATGCTGATATTTACCATTTTGCATCTTATCCATCACACGAATAATCTCTCTCGAAATAGACGCTTCCGCCGTGCGATCCAGCCACTCAACAACATAACCAATTTTACTTTGATTATGCATAATCGGCACAACCGTTAATCTTAAAAACAGACCGGCCAACTCCAACTCCCCTGTCCATGGCTGCGTCAGACGCTCCACCATCGCACGCTGGTGCGCAGGATTCTTATGAAAAATATCCATATTCGCGCCCACAATTTTGGACGCATCGAATTGCGGAAGAACCGTTTTTAACGCCGACTCATTGCGCTTAAACATTGCCGCTAACGAGGCGTTCATACTCTGAATCGTAAACGAAGTATCTGCAACCATGATATTGGTACTCGCCGCATTTAAAGCGGTCGAAAGTACCTGTGATTGCTGCAAAGCATCGTAATTACGCGCCGCCTGCTCAGCAATGCGAGAACGTATCATATTTAATGCAAACCCCCATTCGCTATTATCAACGATAGGTGCTCTAAACCGCGCGTTCGCGATATCCTCAACGCCTTGCCAAAGCGTTTTAGAAATCTTACTATCGAGCCAGACCCGCATCAAAAGATAACCAACAGACACAAACCCCAACATAGCAACGGCCACATTCGTCACATTCAATCCAGTCTGCAAAATTAAAAAAACCACCGCTGCAACAATGCCGACACTCGCGATAAGATAATGGAAAAAACGCTTGAGCAACGACTCGGATCGCGTCCAAGGAAACGATGCTTGACCTGCTTTAACACCTTTATATAAACTTTCAGCCTGCGCCTTCTGCTCTGCTGATGCCGGATATCGAACAGATAAATAACCCGTTATTTTTCCCTGCTCACAAATCGGAGAGGCATTCGCCGCGACCCAATAATAATCACCGTTTTTTCGTTTATTTTTAACAATACCAAACCAAGGTTTACCGGACTGTATCGTGCTCCAAAAATCCTTAAACGCCTCTTTAGGCATATCGGGATGGCGCAGAATTCGATGAGGCTGCCCTCTTAACTCGGCATCACTATAGCCGGATGCCTCTTGAAATGCTTTATTGTAATCAACAATATTCCCCTTCAAATCAGAAGTGGACAAAATAACCATATCTTCCGCTAAACGATACTCACGACTCATATTAAAACACTACGCCCCAATAAATAACCCAGAATTAGTACGGATATAAGCAGGACTTATACCGCCATAAAAGATGCGGGATAATAACACAGTTTCGCACGGATAAGTATTACAAAAAATAACAAAAGGAAAAGAGATGAATAACCACAGAAAAATAGCGGCATTAAAATATAAACCGCTTAAAAAATTAACCGAAAGGATTTACACTTTATTCTTAACGATTTTCTGCATTAAAGCATAGGTTTCTATCATTGAATGAGGAAGTTTACTCTTATCAACACAAGATATAGCACTCCATCCAAGTAATTTACTATATTTAAAAATAGCATTTAAAACCCCCTCATCACCACCGCTCACAAGGACCACTTTACTAACCTCTCTTGCCTTCGTTAAGTAAGCCGCATGAAAAAAAGAAACCGCATCCATTTCGGGCATAAACACATCGAGAAAGATAAAATCGAAATTAACCAATCCCGCATCACCATAACAAATAGACGACATAGAAGACAACAAATTGATTCTTTCAATAGCCTCATCACCGGAGGCTGCTTCAACAATATAAATATGGCTAAAAAAGCTAGTCAGTATTTGACGAATAACTTCGCGGGAAAAACGATCATCATCAACTAAAAGAACAGAAATCAAAGGATTTACATTTCCCATAACACACCCTAAATAATATAAAAACACTGATCAAGCATTACAAAGCACTCAAAAAATCATTTAACCACTGCAACTCAGCCTGAACGACGGACTTCAAATCCTTTAGATGCGCCGAAGCCGTCATATGCGCGCCTTGAACAAGCATCGATTGAATATCCGAAATATGCACCCCCAAAGGCTCAAGACCTAAGGCATAACACATTTCTCTTAATCTTTCTAAAATTCCAACCCTATTGGAGTTTATTAATACCACATCATCCAAATAACATTCAAAATCGGATCTTAAATATAAATACAAACTTCTATAATCATCTATACCATAGATTGAAATTTTTCTTTCTACGTAATCTTTCATTCAATAACATCCTAAAATAGAAAATATCAAATTCTATCAACTACCCTGCCTTCATCATAAAATCGATTAACCAACCGACTAAATGGGTCACTAACTTCATACTTTATTAATAAATCGATTGGCAAATTCAACTTATCCAAAACATACTCATTAACAGATCGGTCATCTTGGATAAAACGATATAAAATGCTATGCTGCTGAGCTAACGCGTCTAAGTCCAAACGCTGCTCCAGCCAAGCACAAAAAACATGCTGAACCACATAGCAATATAAATAATTCTTCTCATAAAGATACTCAAAATAATTCATCATTTTGGGTATATATTGCCTCGCCAATAACTCACCGTTTCGTTGATAGCTCCGCATAGAATGCTTATTACTTAACGCTCCCAAAACGCCTGCATTCATAGTTAAAAACTGTGTAAAGTCCGACTCCAATTTCAAGTAGATTTCGTTTGCATTTTTCGACATCACTTCTTTACAAATAAACTCACTCGCACTCTCCGACGCTATCGTTTCTAATGCGTCGCCTTTCACTAGGTCATCACTTAAACAGTTACCAACAAATCGCTGACACCAAGCAACACCCTGCTCATACGTAATATCTTGTGTTGCAATCGCATCTATCACATCAAGATAGGTCTCAAGCGTGACAATAGAAATCGTGACTTCTTTGAGCAAAAACGTCTTCAAACGGTTATAACGCCCCAAATGCTCTGCCATCTGCAACCTAGCTTTTTTTAGTGCAGACATTTTTCACCGCCCTGCCCTTCTTTTTTCACAACCTCGAAAACGCCTTGCTCCAGCAATTTTTCAACATTCAACACAATCATCATGCGGTTTTGTAAACTCGCCAATCCCCGAATAAACTCATCGCTCACTCTTGCGCCCTGATTAAAGCTTGGCGCAAATTGAAGATTTTCCATTTCAACATCCTCAACATCACTGACACCATCTACAACCAAACCAACAATTTTCGGATTCTGTTTTGACTTTATCGCGCCAAACCGCGTAATGATGACAACCGTACTCTCATCGTACGTAGGCTCACCAAT
>JAVETW010000061.1:0-16268 GCA_034005865.1 Thiomicrospira sp.
GAAAACGGCCAACGAGTTGATGTTCGAGTGCTGAGTTGATGAGGCTTGCTTTCCAAAATCCGCAGTCAGCGAGGCCTCTTATAAATGAGGCGTCCGGTAAGAGGATGTAACGGTTTGTCGGATGCGTGTGTTGGGCGCGTTGTTGGTTGGGCATGGTGTCCTCCTTATCCGTTAAGCCGGTTGTGTGTCGCGTGTGGATTGGCCATGCCCGCGGTCGTTGAGGTGGCGTACTTGGCGTAAGTCTTGTCCGCTTAGCTCGTAAGCCTGAGCGAAGCCACGCACAAAATTGGCCTGTTCAATGGTGATTTCGAATAGGTGAAAATCGGCGAGTTGGCGAAGATTTTGCGCTGTTTCGCCGAGTGTTTCGCCATATAAATCCATAATCTGATGCCATTTTTCCGTTTCGCGTGCAATCGCGGTGGCGTGACCTCTTAGCGTGGCGCGTTTGCGCGCAAAGATGTTTTGTGCTTTGGATTCGTCTTCGATAAATAACAGGCTGAGTTTGGGGTGGTTGAGTAGATTGCCGGTATGCTTCGCCAGTTCGGAAATATAAATATAGATATATTCACCCTGTCGAATATAGGGCGCATAACTCGCATCGGCTTGGCCTTGCGCATTGAGCGTCGCCAGGGTGACGGTGCAGTGTGTGCTCAAAAAACGGTCAAAATCTTGATACACCGATTGTAGCGGTAAGTTTTCCATTGTTCTCTCCTAGCCGTAATGACGTTCTCGATTATGCCGGATTGTGTTTTTCCGGCGTTTTAATCACTCTAATCTAAATAAAAATAATTAGCGTTTGTGCTTGACATAAATATTACAGCTAATGATAATGATTAGCAATAGTATTATTTTAGTTTTTTGCAATTTTACAGAGCTGTGTCCTCTCGACACCGTATTTTACCTAATAAGGAGTTCGGCAATGGTTGAACAAGTAAACGCAACGCAGCAAGCCATTATCGCTTTGCGTGCAGAGAAGCAACGCTTACTCGCGCAGGGCGGTCGCGCACGCGATTTGGCGAAACAATTAGCGATTAGTGAAGCGGAATATGTCGCTTTAGGCGGGGAGGATCCGGTGCGTGCAGTGAATCAGGAGGATTTTGGGGCGTTGTTACTGAGTTTGGTCGAGCTAGGCGAGGTGATGGCATTGACACGTAATGATGCGATGGTATTAGAGCATCATGGCCTCTATCGGTTTGAGCAGACGCAAGGTCGTCTTTGGCGCTTGCATCAAGCAAATTGGTCTTTAGTGTTGGATTTATCCGCCTGGCAGATTGGTTTTTGTGTGTCAGAAGCAGGGCGTTTAAGTGTGCAATTTTTTGATGCGTCAGGGGAAGCGGTGCATAAAATTTATTGTACCGATAATACGGATAGTCAAAAATGGGCGGCGATGGTGGCGAAATTTAGTCATCCTTTAACGTCGTCGGATTGGCCGCAAGTGACACCAAGGGTGCTGGGCGCGATACCCCATCAAGCGGCGTTGTTGGATGTGGATGCGTTGCGTTTGGATTGGCGTTTGTTGGCGCACCAAGACAATATCGACAGTTTGCTGGCACGGTATAAGGTGACACCGCCGCAAGCTTTTCGTCATCTGCATGATGGGGTGATGCAGATGGCAAGAGAGAGTTTACAGGCTTTATTGGAAGCGGTATCTGCACAGGCATTGGCGGTTGAAATGGAGGTGTGTAATGCCGGTGTGTGTCAGCGTCATCAGGGTGTCGTGCAGCGTTTATTGACAACCGGGCCTTGGTTTAATGTGCTGGATGACGGGGTGAATTTACATGCCAGATTGGCGGATATTGAAACCGCTTGGTTAATTAATAAGCCATTTGAGCGTGGACAAGCCTTAATTTTGGCCTGTTTTGATCGTTATCATCGTCCGATTATCAGTGTTAAACCCTATCCGGCTTCGGCTTATGTCGAGCATAACGGAAATCCTTGGTATGCGTTGGTGGCTAATTTACCCGCTTTAAATAAGAGGGTTGCATAATGAGACCTTGGATAAAACCGGTTTACCAGGCCTGGTTATTGGCTTGTATGCTTGTGGCAACGCCTTTGATGGCACAGGAACGCATTGTCACGATTGAGGCCTCGGTCACGGAAATTGTGTTTGCTTTGGGGGCGGGGGAGCAGGTGGTCGGTCGTGATACCACCAGTACCTATCCGTTATCGGTGCAGGCTTTGCCGGATGTGGGCTATATGCGTCAATTAACCGTGGAAGGTATTTTGTCGCTTAATCCGACCGTGGTGATTGCTTCGAGTGATGCTAAACCGAGTAAAACATTGGATCGTTTAGCCGAATCCGGGGTGCGCGTGGTGGTGGTTGAAAATGAATCGACTCTGGCGGGGATTGAACGAAAAATCCATGACATCGCACAGGCATTGCAGTTAGCGCCGCGTGCGCAAGCATTGATTGATAAAATGACGCTCGATTTTAATCAAGCGCAAGCAGAGATTCAGCAACAGCAAGCCGCGATGCAGCGTCCGTTGAGCGCGTTATTTGTGTTGTCGGTACGTAATGGTAATTTATCGGTCGCCGGGCAGGGCAGTCGTGCGAATGCCTTGTTGCAGTTATTGGGCGTACATAATCCGGTTGAAAAACAGATTCATAATTATCAACCCTTGTCGGCTGAGGCGGCGATAAATCTTGATCCGGATGTGATTTTGATGATTGAGCAAGGGGTGAGTATGTCGGGCGGCGAGCAAGCCGTGTTGGCGAATCCGGTATTGCAAAGCACGCGCGCGATGAAAGGTCATCGGCTGTTGATTATGCCGAATGAGGCATTGGTGTTTGGTCCGAGAATCGGCGAGGTTATGCGTGATGTCGCAAACAGTTTAAAGCACGTGCAGTCGGGTGTTGTACGTTCGAGCTTGGATTAACGAAGGGGAGAGAATCAGGGTGAGAATAATTCAGTGTGCGCCTTGCGGACTATTGATGTTGGCGGTGCTGTTGCTGTTTGTCGCTATTGGTTCGATGACCATTGGGGCGATTCAGATGAGTTGGTCAGAGGTCATCGCCGCTTTATTTGGCGTGTCGGATAAGCTGCAATGGGTATGGGTGGTGCAAGAAATTCGTTTGCCGCGTTTAATGTTAGGCCTACTGGTAGGGGCGGGGCTGGCGGTGGCCGGTGCAGCGATGCAAGGCTTGTTTCGCAACCCTTTGGCCGATCCGGGATTGGTTGGGGTATCCACCGGAGCGGCGTTAGCGGCGGTAACAGTGATTGTATTAGGCAGTAGTTTTTTATCCGGTTGGACGGCGATGATGGGCTATTACGCTTTGCCGTTTGCGGCTTTTTTAGGCGGGTTAGCGGTGACTTGGCTGATTTATCATGTCGCCAGTCGCAATGGGCGTACGGATGTGAGTTTGATGCTGTTGGCGGGGATTGCAATTAATGCAATAGCCGGTGCGGCAACGGGGGTATTAACCTATTATGCCAGCGATGAAGCCTTGCGTAGCCTGACGTTTTGGACGATGGGGTCGTTGGCGAGCGCGACTTGGTTAGATGTGGCGCTGGCGGCTGTGCCGATTGGTTTGGCGGTGTTGCTGTTGCCTTATTTTGCCCGTGTGTTGAATGCGTTATTGATGGGCGAAAGAGTGGGGGAGCATATTGGTTTTAATATTAAATTTGCTAAACGCGGGGTGATTACTTTAACCGCGTTAAGTGTGGGTGCGTCGGTGGCGGTGAGCGGGGTAATCGGTTTTGTCGGCTTGGTTGCGCCGCATTTGGTGCGCTTGTTATTAGGGCCGGATCATCGTTGGCTGTTGCCGGGCAGTGCCTTAATGGGCGCTATTTTGGTGGTAGTGTCCGATTCGATTGCGCGGGTGATTGTGGCTCCGGCGGAGTTGCCAATCGGTTTGGTGATGGCGGCGATTGGTGGCCCGTTCTTTTTATGGTTATTGCTTAATCGTCGAAATCGGGTGGGGTTTTAAATGTTATCAACACACGCATTAGATTTTTCGATTGAGAAAAAAACGATTTTGCAGTCGATTTCGTTATCGGTTAAGCCCGGTGAACTTTGGGTGTTGCTTGGGCCAAACGGCGCAGGTAAGTCCACTTTGCTTAATGCATTGGCGGGAGAGGTGGAATCGCTGCGTGCGCAGGTTCGGTTGGGCGAGAGGGCATTAAGCGAGTATAGCTTGCGTGAGCTGGCGTATTATCGTGCGGTTATGCCGCAATCGGTGCATTTGGATTTTGCGTTTTTGGTGGAAGAAGTGGTGGCGATGGGGTTATTGGGTGCGCGAGCGCAAACCATTCCTGATCTGGTGGCGGAGGCGCTGATGCTGTTTGATGTGCCGCATTTAGCGCAACGCAATTATTTAACCTTGTCCGGCGGCGAACAGCAACGTGTGCAGTTGGCGCGGGTGGTGGCGCAAAGTTTATTAGCCGTCAGAAGCGGCTGTGTTGCGGAGCATTTTTTGCTGTTAGATGAATGTACGTCGAGTTTGGATTTGGCGCATCAACAGCAGGTGTTTAAGGTGTTTAAACGCTTATGTGCCGACTATTCGATTGGTATTTTAGCGGTGTTACACGATTTAAATCTTGCGTCGCAGTTTGCCGATAAAGCCTTATTGTTAAGTAACGGCGCGTGTCATGCGATGGGCGCGGTGAGTCAGGTGTTGACGCAGACGAATATTGAGCAGGTGTATCGCACGCCAGTGGAGGTGATTCGGCGTGAGCAGGCCTGGTCAATTATTGTGCCGCGTGGATAAGAAATCGCCCGCTTTGGATAACAAACGGGCGATGGCGTTAGCGTTGGTTTAGTGAGGCGCAATCGGCGGCGGGGCAACCTTAGGTACGGCTTGGTTTAGCGTGGGTGGCATTTCGCCTTCTTTGCGCTCGTGCATTTCCATGACGACCCCGCTTTGTGTCACGATATAGTGTTCAGGGTAAACGTGTACGACTTTGAATACCATCGGGCGGATTTGCATCCCTTGTTCTTGTAGCGGTTTGCCAAGCCCCATATACATGCCGCACATGGTCGAGCCGACTTCTACCTGACCTTTTGGAATCAAATCATAGTCTTTATGGCTGAGCAGGTTAAGCTGATCTAAGCGTGCAAAAAAGCGTTTTTTATCGGCTTCAGATTGTTCGCTATAGTGAACGCAAAGTTGTTGCGGTTTCACTTTGCTTAAATCTTCTGGGGCGTTGAACGTCTCTTGCGCTAGGGCTTGCGTGCTTAAGCCAAGCATCAGCCCGAGGGCAAGGAGGGTAGGTTTAGATCGTGACATAATAACTCCGCTTATTTCAGTGTTTTCTAATATGGGTCGTTGATTGTAACAAATAAAAACAAAACGTGACAATCCCTGTCGGTTATGGCCTGTTTTTTTGCCTCATTCAACCTTTTGTAAGTGAAACAGGTCGATGTAGTTTTGCACTTTTCCTAAGGTCTGTTGATAATTCATTTTTGAACCACGAAGTTCACGAAGAACACGAAGTTTTTAAGAATTAAGTCATTGATTTTTGCAGCTACTTGTTTGCATCAATCGTTTTAACTGATCAATAAACCCATTCAGCGATTTACTCCTATTTGATCTATCAATCAGTTACAGAAAACCGTCAATAGTCCCTAGTACATTAAGCCTTGCAGTTTACGGCGGTAGGTTTTAACCAGGCCTGGTTCACTTTCGTTGAGCATGTCAAACAGGGTAATCAGCCCTTTTTGCGCTGCGCCTTCTTCATAATCGCGGGCAACACTGAATAATTTAAGCAGGGTTTGTAGTGCCTTTTCGTATTCTTGGTGCATGACTAAAATACTGGCAAAGTGATACAGGGCTTGCGCGTCGTTGGGGTTTTGCGCCAGTTTGGCTTGCAAGGTCGGCAAGTCTTCGCTGGTTTGCATCACCTGTGCAAAGCGAAGAATACCGGCAAGGCCTTTGCCTTCAGTTGAATGGCGTGCTTGTTCGGGCAGTTTGTGAAATAAATCGGTCGCTTTTTCTAAATGTCCGGATTGTAGGTACATTTTGACTAAGTCTAAATGGACGTTGTAGTTGAGCGGATCCAGTTCGGCGGCTTGTTTGAGCAGGGCCAAGGCGTTATCAACCTGTCCTTGAGCAAAGGCTTGGGCGGCTTGTTGGCGCAACGCATCTGAGGGGCGCTCAATGTGGGCTTCGAGTAGGTCGCGGAAGGCTTTTTCCGCTTGACCGCCAGTGAGTTCGGCAACGACTTGGCCGTGTTTATACAGTTTAAATGTCGGCACACTGCGAATGCCGAATTGATTGGCAAGCTCGGGGTTGTCGTCAATATTGATTTTGGCGAGGATAAATTGGCCGGCAAATTCGTTGGCGAGCTTTTCAAGTATCGGCATAACCGCCTTACATGGACCACACCAAGGCGCCCAAAAATCCACCAGTACCGGCATTTGGGCTGAGTTGTCGATGACTACTTGTTGAAAGTTTTGGGCATTTACATCCGCTATATAGGCTTGACTCATGGAATCCATCCTTATCGTAAGGTTTTGAGTTGATAAAGTAGCTCTAACGCCTGTTTGGGCGTGAGGCTGTCGGGGTCGATGTCGTCGAGTTTGTCTAATATGGGGTGGGATTGCGCATTATTAAAGAGGTCGAATTGAATTTGTTGCGCTTGCGTTTGCGCCGTCATGGTGTGGGGTTGCTGTACGCTTTGTTGCTCGAGTTCGTGCAGCACGGTCTTGGCGCGCTGTATCACCGCTTTGGGTACGCCAGCGAGGGCGGCAACTTGCAGGCCGTAGCTTTGCGAAGCGGCGCCCTCTTCGATTTGGTGCAAAAAGACGATTTTGTCTTGATGCTCGACCGCACTTAAGTGAATGTTGACTGTATTATCAAAGCGTTCGCTGAGTGCGGTGAGTTCGAAATAGTGGGTGGCAAACAGACAGTAGCCGCGAATATTTTGCGCCAGGTGTTCGGCAATCGCCCAAGCAAGCGCGAGGCCGTCGAACGTCGAGGTGCCGCGGCCGATTTCGTCCATTAATATCAGCGATTGTTCGGTGGCGTGGTGCAGAATGTGTGCGGTTTCGGTCATTTCGACCATAAATGTTGAACGTCCGCCTGTCAGGTCGTCCGATGCACCAATGCGGGTGAAGATACGGTCAATCGGACCGATTTGCGCTGATTGGGCGGGCACGTAGCTGCCAATGTGCGCCATAATTGCAATTAATGCGGTTTGGCGCATAAAGGTGGATTTACCCCCCATGTTGGGGCCTGTGATAATTTGCAGGCGGCGCTTGTCGCTAAAGTGGGTATCGTTGGCGATAAACGGTGTTTGGCTAAGGGCTTCTACGCTGAGGTGGCGGCCTTGTTGAATTAGCAGGCCTGCTGATTCGGTGAGTTGAGGACGACAGAGTTTTAAGGTGTCGGCTTTATGGGCTAAGTTCACCAATACGTCGAGTTCGGCTAGGGCTTGGGCGCTGGTTTGCAGCGCTCTAAGGTGTTGATTGAGGTGGGTGAGCAGGGTGTCGTAAAGTTGTTTTTCGCGTGCCAGTGCTTTATCGCCTGCGCTTAATACTTGGTCTTCGAAGGCTTTGAGTTCGGGTATTATATAGCGTTCCGCGCCTTTTAAGGTTTGGCGGCGTACATAGTCTAACGGCACTTGTTCCGATTGCAGTTTACTCACTTCAATATAGTAGCCGTGTACGCGGTTGTAGCCGACTTTTAGGCTGGCGATGCCGGTGCGTTCGCGTTCGCGTTGTTCTAAGTCTAATAAATATTGTCCGGCTTGGTCTTTTAGGCTATTTAGGCGATCTAATTCGGCATCGTATCCGGCGCGAAACACCCCGCCGTCACGCAGCAGCATCGGGGGGGTGTCAGTTATGGCACGTGTGAGTTCATCGGCGAGGGCGTGAAATTCGCCTAGGCGTGCGCGCAGCTTATCAAAGGTCGGTTGCAGAGGCATTATCAGGGCATGGACAACGGGCAGTTGCGCCAGCGCGCGCGCTAGTTGCAACAGGTCGCGTGGGCGCGCTGAGTAGAGAGCGACGCGGCTGAGCACACGTTCCATATCGCCAATCGGTTTTAATTCGGTTTGCAGCGTATTCACCGCCTCTTCGTTGAGTAGGTGCTCAATCGCATCGAGGCGCTGTTGTATTTGTTCGCGCTGGCGTAGTGGTTGGGTGAGCCAGCGTCGTAGCAGGCGGCTGCCCATTGGCGTGCGACAGTTATCGAGCAGGCTGAGTAGGGTGTGGTCTTGAGTGCCATAAAGATTGATGTCGAGTTCGAGGTTGCGCCGACTCACCGGGTCGAGCACTAAATGGTCATCGGTGCGATAGGTGTGAAAGCCTTGCAGCTGGTTAAGTGGGTGCTGGACCATGCTTTGCGCATAAAAGAGTAACGCACCGGCAGCTCGAATTAGGCTGGGTTTGTCTTCGCAGCCAAAGGCAATTAAATCTTGTGTGCCGAGTTGGTCGAGTAGTTGGCGTTTGGCGCTTTTGATATCAAAATGCCACGGAGGCAGTTTTAGCAGGCCTGGTTGGGCGGCGAGAGAGGTTGCGAACTCGCTGTGTTCGGCAATAATCGTTTCCGCGGGACGCAGTCGTTGCAGCTCGTCGAATAGCGCTTGCGCGTTGTCGAATTCGCAGCCTTCGAAACGGCCGCTGGCTACGTCTAAATAGGCCAGCGCCCAGCGTTGCTCTTGTTGGCACAGCGCGCACAGCAGGTTTTCTTTTTGCGCATCGAGTAGGGCTTCGTCTGTGAGGGTGCCCGGTGTGATAATGCGCACGACCTTGCGTTCGACCGGACCTTTTGCCGGTACGTCCCCTACTTGTTCACAAATGGCGACGGATTCGCCCAGCTTAACCAGCTTGGCTAAATAGCCTTCTGCGCTGTGGTGGGGAATGCCCGCCATCGGAATCGGTTTGCCGCCCGATTGACCACGTGCGGTGAGGGTGATGTCAAGCAAACGTGCGGCTTTGACGGCATCGTCGTAAAACAGTTCATAAAAATCGCCCATGCGATAAAACACCAGACGATCAGGATGGTCGGCTTTGATGGCGAGGTATTGTTGCATCATGGGGGTATGGGTTTGGGCGTTGTCTGTCATGTTGAACTTTTGTCGGCAAAGAAAAAAGAGTATCCTAGGATAATAAGATTAGAAGTGCAATTCTTAGGAGTAATAAACATGGATATGCAAGCACGCGTCATGGAAGTCGGTGAGGCGCTCAAACGCCACAATATTATGGTGGTGACGGCGGAGTCTTGCACCGGCGGCATGATTGCCGAAGCTTTAACTTCGGTGGCGGGCAGTTCGGCTTGGTTTGATCGGGCGTATATTACTTATAGCTATGAGTCGAAGCGCGAAATGTTAGGGGTGAAAGAAACCACGATTCAGCGCATGGGTTCGGTGAGTGAGGCGTGTGTGATTGAAATGGCGGTGGGTGCATTGCAGCAGTCGCACGCGCAGGTGAGTGTGGCCTGTAGCGGCATTGCGGGGCCGGGCGGCGGTACGGCGGATAAGCCGGTGGGCACCGTTTGGCTGGCTTGGGCACGACAAGGGCATGGTCAGGTTGAAACCCATTTGGCGCATTTTGATGGTGATCGTGACGCGATTCGTCGCCAAACCACCGAAGTGGCGTTGCAGGGTATTTTGGCGCTGTTAAGCGATTAGCTTGCTGGCATCGTTGATCACATTAGAGGCTGGCTTGTTGTTACCCCCCCCTATTCAATAGGTGGCTTTTATGGGATAATTTTTGGTTCGAATATTTTGAAAAACCTTTGTTTGATTTAGTCAAACAAAGGTTTTTTGTTGTACCGGTTTTTGCTTTGTGCAGCGAACCGGTTTTTGGCGATGACCCCTTAGAAAAAGGATGGCTTGAATGGACGAAAATAAGCAAAAAGCCCTAGCGGCAGCACTCGGTCAGATTGAAAAACAATTTGGTAAAGGCTCGATTATGCGCATGGGTGATTCTACTGCATCGCGCGATATTGAAGCCATTTCAACTGGTTCTTTGGGGTTGGATATTGCCTTAGGGATTGGCGGGTTGCCCAAGGGGCGGATTATCGAAATCTATGGGCCGGAGTCGTCTGGGAAGACGACCCTGACGTTGCATGCGATTGCCGAAGCGCAGAAAAAAGGCGGGGTAGCGGCGTTTGTTGATGCCGAGCACGCGTTGGATCCGAGCTATGCGGAAAAATTGGGGGTCGATGTCGATAATCTTTTGGTATCGCAACCGGATACCGGTGAACAGGCGCTGGAAATTGCCGATATGTTGGTGCGTTCCGGCGGGGTGGATATTGTGGTTATCGACTCGGTGGCCGCTTTAACGCCGAAAGCCGAAATTGAAGGCGATATGGGCGACTCGCACATGGGCTTACAAGCGCGTTTAATGTCGCAAGCCTTGCGTAAACTGACCGCCAATATCAAGCGCACCAATACCTTGGTGATTTTTATTAACCAGATTCGAATGAAAATCGGTGTCATGTTCGGTAGCCCGGAAACCACCACCGGCGGGAATGCGTTAAAGTTCTACGCTTCGGTGCGTTTGGATATTCGTCGTATCGGTGCAATTAAAAAAGGCGAAGAAATTCTCGGTAACGAAACCCGCGTTAAAGTGGTGAAGAACAAAGTGGCACCACCGTTTAAACAGGTTGAATTCGATATTCTGTATGGTGAAGGTATTTCGCGTGAAGGTGAAATTCTGGATTTAGGTGTACAGGAAAAATTGATTGATAAAGCCGGGTCTTGGTATAGCTATAATGGCGAAAAAATAGGTCAGGGTAAAGACAATGCCCGTCAATATTTAAAGGATAATCCGGCTGTTTCGGCGACGTTACAAACCGAAATTAAATCGCGTTTAATGGTAAAACCGGGCGCGTCAACGCGTTCGGCGGCGGAGTTTGATTTGGATGAAGTTGCCGACTGATTTGACATTTCAACAGGTGTTGGCGCGCGCGCAATCGCTGTTGGCGATGCGCGAGCATGGGGCGAAAGAGTTAAAGCAGAAGTTGTTACAAAAACTACCTCAGTTGAACAATTTAGCAGGCCTGCTAGATGAGGTGTTGGCGTATTGTCAGGCTCAAAACTGGCAAAGCGATGCGCGCTATATAGACTCTTATGTGCGCATGGCTTGCGAAAAAGGGCAGGGCGCGTTAAAAATACGTCAGCATTTACAGCAGACCAGCGATCAGCGTGATTTGATTGAGCAGGCATTGGCTCGCGCCGATGAGGATTGGCTTACGATTGCGCAAGCGGCATTATTAAAGAAATATGGCGAAATCGCTCGTCCCGTAGAGACAAAAGACTATGCAAAGCGTGTCAGATTTTTGCAAAGTCGCGGTTTTACAATGAGCCAATGTTATCGCGCGTTTGAGCCAATCTAATACCGAATTGGCAAGACATTTGGAAACAGAATTTTAATTTTTGGGTTGCGGATATGACCAGTGCAGAACTAAGACAAGCGTTTATTGAATTTTTTAAGCAAAAACACCACACCGAAGTCCATTCCAGTCCGGTCATTCCGGCGGATGATCCGACGTTGTTGTTTACTAATGCAGGCATGGTGCAGTTCAAAGATACGTTTTTGGGTAGCGAAAAACGTGACTATCAACGCGCAGTCAGTGTGCAACGCTGTATTCGTGCCGGTGGTAAACATAACGACTTGGAAAATGTCGGTTATACCGCGCGCCATCATACTTTTTTTGAAATGCTGGGTAATTTCAGTTTTGGCGACTATTTTAAGCGTGAAGCCATTGCGTTTGCGTGGGAGTTTTTAACCCAGCGTTTAGGCTTGCCGGAAGACAAGTTATGGGTCACGGTATTTAACGAAGACCAAGAAGCCGAAGATATTTGGTTGAAAGAAATGGGCGTGAGTGCTGAGCGTTTTTCACGTTGTGGTGCGAAGGATAACTTCTGGTCAATGGGCGATACCGGTCCGTGTGGCCCATGTAGCGAAATTTTTTATGACCACGGCTCGGATGTGGCCGGTGGCCCGCCCGGTTCGCCGGATGAAGACGGTGACCGTTATATTGAAATCTGGAACTTGGTGTTTATGCAGTTCGACCGTTCTGCCGACGGTACGCTGACCCCTTTACCTAAACCGTCGGTGGATACCGGTATGGGCTTGGAACGTTTGGCGGCGGTGTTGCAGAAAGTGCATAACAACTACGATATCGACCTGTTTAAAACGCTGGTTAAAGCGGCATCGGACGCGACCGGTGAACCCAACTTGAGCAATAGTTCGTTGCGCGTGATTGCCGACCACATACGTTCTTGTTCATTTATTATCGTTGATGGCGTGTTGCCGTCCAACGAAGGCCGGGGTTATGTTCTGCGTCGTATTATTCGCCGTGCCATTCGTCATGGTTATAAGCTCGGACAAAAGGGTGTGTTTTTCCATAAGTTGGTCGCCCCCTTGGTTGCCGAAATGGGCGCGGCCTATCCTGAATTAAAAGCACAACAGGCCAATGTCGAGCGTGCGTTAAAGCTCGAAGAAGAACGTTTTGCTGAAACGCTTGAAAACGGGATGCGTATTTTGGACGAAGCCATTGCGCAACTCAAGGGCAAGCAAATTCCGGGCGAAACGGTATTTAAATTGTATGATACCTATGGTTTTCCATTGGATTTAACGGCCGATATTGCGCGTGAACGCGGTTTAACCCTAGATGAAACCGGATTTGAAGCGGCGATGCAAGCACAGCGTGAGCGCGCGCGCGCGGCCAGTCATTTTGGCTCACAAGCGACACAGCGCGTGGACTACAGCGGTAAAACCGAGTTTTTGGGTTACGGTGTTGATCATGCGGATGTTAAGGTGGTGGCGCTGTTTAATGAAGCCGGACAAGCCGTTTCGCGTTTAGAAGAAGGGCAACCAGGCCTGGTTATTTTAGATAAAACGCCGTTTTATGCTGAATCCGGTGGGCAGGTTGCCGATACGGGTTCTTTAACCGAGGGCATGCACAGCTTTCATGTCAACGATGTACAAAAACAAGGTAACGCGTTTTTACACCTTGGTCAGGTCACGGCCGGGCATTTAGACGTGGGGCAGTTGGTTGAAGCACGCATTGATATTGTCGGTCGTCGTGCCTCCGAACGTAACCATTCGGCTACACATCTTCTCCATGCCGCTTTGCGTCAGGTGTTGGGCGGTCATGTCGCGCAAAAAGGCTCGTTAGTCGGCCCGGATCGGTTGCGTTTTGACTTTGCGCACTTTGAACCGATTTCGGCGACACAGTTGCGCGAAATAGAGCGTTTAGTAAACCATAATGTGATGTTGAACCATGCGGTCGGTATTCAAGAAATGGATATCGAAGCGGCGAAACAAATGGGCGCGATGGCGTTGTTTGGCGAGAAGTATGGTGACGTGGTGCGTGTGGTGGATATGGGCGAGTTCTCGATTGAGCTGTGTGGCGGTACGCATGTTAAATCAACCGGTAATATCGGCCCGTTCCGTATTTTGTCCGAAGGTGGTGTGGCCTCCGGTGTGCGTCGTATCGAAGCCATTACCGGCGATGGCGCATGGCAAACAATTTATCAGCTTGACGATAATCTCAATCACATTGCGCAAGCCACCAAGGCTGATAAAGCGCATCTGGTCGATAAGGTGTCGCAGTTGGTTGCCAATCAGCGCGAGTTGGAAAAACAACTGCAACAGTTACAGTCGAAACTGGCGGCGAATCAAGGTGAAGAAATTTTGCAGCAGGTGAAGCAGGTCAATGGCGTGAACTTGCTGGCGGCACAAATGCAGGGCGCGGATAGCAATCTATTGCGCGAAACCTTGGATCGTCTGAAAGACAAGCTTGAACCAGCGGTGATTATCTTAGCGTCGGTTGAAGGCGAAAAAGTCAATCTTGTCGCTGGGGTCAGCAAAGCCGTTACAGATAAGTTTAAAGCCGGTGAACTTGTTAATTTTGTCGCGCAACAAGTTGGCGGGAAAGGCGGTGGTCGTCCTGATATGGCACAGGCCGGAGGCAAAGACCCGGCGAATTTACCGCAAGCGCTGGCTTCGGTTGAAGCTTGGGCGGCAGAAAAATAAATTTGAAACCTCTCTATTAAGGCAAAAAACGATATGGCATTAATTGTCCAAAAATACGGCGGCACCTCCGTAGGCTCGTTGGAGCGTATCCAAAATGTAGCGAATAAAGTGTCAAAATTCGTCGATGACGGACATCAGGTTGTGGTGGTTTTATCGGCCATGTCCGGTGAAACCAATCGCTTGTTAGACATGGCTAAAACCATGCAAGAGCGTCCTTCTAAACGTGAATTAGATATGTTATTAACCACCGGTGAGCAGGTGACGATTGCGTTGCTTAGCATGGCGTTGCAACAAAAAGGCTAT
Source organism: Thiomicrospira sp. (assembly GCA_034005865.1). Classification (GTDB taxonomy): domain Bacteria; phylum Pseudomonadota; class Gammaproteobacteria; order Thiomicrospirales; family Thiomicrospiraceae; genus Thiomicrospira. Next base: position 14,236 of record JAVETW010000061.1, read on the forward strand.
GACGCGATTTCCTACACCGGCTGGCAAGTACCGATTCAAACTGACGAAGTTCATACCAAGGCGCGCATCGACAGTATTAACTCACAAAAAATTCTGGATCAGCTTAACCTCGACAAAGTCGTGGTGGTGGCCGGATTCCAGGGTGTGACCGCCAATGGTGATATTTCTACCTTGGGACGTGGCGGTTCGGATACGACGGCGGTCGCTTTGGCTGCAGCATTGAAAGCCGACGAATGTCAAATTTATACCGACGTAGACGGGGTTTACACGACCGACCCGCGTATGGTGCCGGAAGCGAAACGTTTGGATACCATTACGTTTGACGAAATGCTGGAAATGGCAAGCTTAGGTGCAAAAGTGTTACAAATTCGTTCGGTCGAATTTGCCAGTAAATATAAAGTTCCCCTGCGCGTATTGTCGTCGCTTCAAGACGGCGGCGGTACGTTGATTACCTCTGAGGATGACAACATGGAAAAACCGTTAATTTCGGGCATCGCTTTTAATCGTGATGAAGCTAAGTTACAAGTATTGGGTGTGCCGGATAAACCGGGTGTGGCGTTTGCTATTCTTGGGCCGATTTCCGATGCCAATATCGAAATCGATATGATTATTCAAAACCAAGGTCAAGATGGCACGACCGACTTTACCTTTACCGTGCACCGTAACGACCGTTTGCAAGCATTGGATATTCTTAACCAGATTGCAAAAGAACTTGGTGCGCGTCAGGTCGTATCGGACGATACGATTGCGAAAGTGTCGCTGGTGGGTGTAGGGATGCGCTCACACGTAGGCATTGCCAGCCGTATGTTTAAAACCCTAGCGGATGAAAACATTAATATTCAAATGATTGCGACCACGGAAATTAAAATTTCGGTCGTTGTCAACGAAAGTCAGCTTGAAGCCGCGGTCAAAAGTTTACACGCGAAGTTTGAGCTGGATAAGGTGTAAAAACCGGCAAAATTTTACGTTTTGCTGTTTACAAATGCCGCGTCTGCCTGTAATATACGCGGCTTGAATTGAGGTGAAGTGGCCGAGTTGGCTGAAGGCACACCCCTGCTAAGGGTGCATAGGGTTTGTAGCTCTATCGAGGGTTCGAATCCCTCCTTCACCGCCATTCATTCAAGTGTCAAAAAAGTGTAAAAATTAGATTGACAGAAACATTTGTTAAACTATAATACGCACCAAGTTAAGCGCCTGTAGCTCAGCTGGATAGAGTACTCGGCTACGAACCGAGCGGTCAGGAGTTCGAATCTCTTCAGGCGCGCCATACAGTAACCCTAAGTAATTGATTTACTTGGGGTTTTTTGTTTTTAAGGTTGTCCGATACCCTAGAAAATACCCTAAATTGTTTTTGTGGTAATAAAAAAGCCGCATTAAAGCGGCTTTCGTTTGGTTCACTTAGTTTGGCTAATGGTTTTAATCTCGGTTTAAGCTGTGAAGGTGGCCTAAATCATCTCGGTAAACGGAGATTGGAATAATCATTCCCCTAATCCGCTCCCGCTTCATCTCGGCATCTACTCGCGCCCTTAGTTCCTTTTCTGTTTCCCCATCATGCAAAAACCATTGTTTAGAATTATCCATTAAGCGAAAACCAACAAATTCAGGTTGATTTACATTGCTCGGCGAGTGGGCTATTTGAATAACCAGCGATTTATATTCGCCTGTTTTTGTTTGGCTGTTTTCAAGTCGTTCAAGGCGCGCTTTGTAATGGTCAAGTCGATCAGAAAAAATGTATTCATGCGCATCAAAGCTCGGCGAACTAAAGCAAAAGATACACCCCATCCTTGACAAGGAGCATTGTCATGATTCTTATAATAAGGTTTTAAACGAATATCATGCAATTTTAAGGCTTCGCGGTTTCAAGTAATAACTGCAATTTAAATTTACGCTGCAAGCAAATCAACTTGCCGCCCCAAAAATAGTTCATTTGGCGATTTGCCGCCCCGTGTTTTTCGTGGTCGATTATTCAGCCTATCCATCACTTTCTGCGCTTGCTGTAGCGTAATATCACTCAGGTCTGTACCCTTGGGGAA
>JAVETW010000007.1:0-59514 GCA_034005865.1 Thiomicrospira sp.
CCAACGCCGGAACCAACGCCGGAACCAACGCCGGAGCCAACGCCTGAGCCAACGCCTGAGCCAACGCCTGAGCCAACGCCTGAGCCAACGCCTGAGCCAACGCCAACTCCGCCGCCCGCACCACCTGCGCCACCAGTCATCGATGCGGTAGCGAACGCGCAACAAGCTGCTGGTCAGGCGGCGGCGGCGGCCGCTAGCGCCGCGCCCACGATCAGTGGCGCGATCGGCTTTGGTGGCCCGACCTTTATCGCGCCAAGTGCGTCACCTAGCGCAGGAGGTTTAGGTGGCAGCGCAGCAGGCGTTGGTGCTGCTGGTTCAGCCGGCTTAGGTGGTGGTCTTGGTGGCGGCTTTGGCGGTAGTTTGGGAGGTGGCTTCGGCGGTAGTTTGGGCACACCACAACAAATTGGCGGCTTGCGCGTAGTCGAAGTATCGAGCGGTGGCGCTGGCGGTGACGGCACAGGTGCACCGACGGGTGGCGTAGGTGTCGGTGCACCGATTACCACCGGCAGTGGCCCGGGGGTGCAAGTGGTGTTTGTGGTCGATGGCGGTACTAAAGCCCCCGACAACGAACTTGGCAACTAAGCTTGATGGGCGCATTAATTGCGCCCTTTGACAGGGTCAAATACTCGAGTAGCCGATTGACAGCATTTAGGAATAACTATGATGAAAACACAACCAACCCTATTAACCCTTGCGTTAGCCAGCATTGGCATGGTCGCTCAGGCCGCCACGCCACCGGATGCAGGGCAAATCCTGCAAGAGACCATGCCGCAAACCATTCAACCGATAGCGCCTTCGGTGACGATTGACGTGCCAACCCAACCGTTGCTTGATGAGCGTCACGGCGGCCAAAAAGTCACGCTTAATGCGATTAATATTACCGGCAACATTGCCTTTAGCGCCGAACAACTCAATGCCGTGCTGGGCGATATTCGCGCCGAACCGAAAGACCTGGCCGATATGCGCCATTTAGCGAATTTGATTAGTCTGTATTATCGCAACAACGGCTATCCGTTTGCGCGCGCGTATCTGCCGGCGCAAAAACTCAGTGACGGTGTATTGAATATCGCGGTACTGGAAGGGCGTTATGGACAACTTGTAGCGAAAGGCGAACTGGGTGAACAAGTACAACCGTTTCTTAATCAAATTCAAAGTGGCGATTTAATCGAATCATCACAACTTGAGCGCACTACCTTAATTATCGGTGACCTGCCCGGCATTCGGGTTTCTCCGGTGATGAAACCCGGTCAAAACACCGGAGAAGGTGATTTAGACCTACAGGTTGAGCAAGACAAACGTTATAACGGCGCGGTGATCGTCGATAATCACGGCAACCGCTATACCAGCGCGTATCGTGCGATGCTTAACGTCAATGCCAATCGCCTCTTTACCCTCGGTGACGAACTCAACGTGACCGGTTTAGTGACTGATGAAAAAATGTGGTTCGGTAATGCGGGCTATAGCCTGCCGTTGGGTTATAGCGGATTACGCGGTAAATTAAGCTATGTACGTACTAGCTACGAACTCACTAAGGAATACAAAAACCTCGATGCCATCGGTATCGCCGATATTGTATCTGCCGGATTAAGCTACCCGTTAAAGCGTTCGCAAACCACCAATATCATTCTGAATGGGCAAATTGAGCGCAAAAGCTTTGTGGACGAAGTGCGTTTTAATCAAACTAAGAAAAACAAAAGTGCCATAGTTATACCATTGAGCGTTAATTTTGACCACCGTGATGCACTCGGCGCAGGCGGCATCACTTATGGTAGCGTCAGCGCCAGTTGGGGCGATATTAACCTAGAAACCGCTTCGGAGCGTCAAACCGATAAAACCACCGCGCGAACGCAAGGCAGCTTCTATAAACTCAACCTTGATGCGGCGCGTATACAAAATATTGGCGCTAACTTTAGTGCGTATATACGTATAGCCGGGCAATGGGCGAATAAAAACCTCGACAGTTCAGAGGATATGTCATTGGGTGGGCCGCGTGGTGTGCGTGCCTATCCTCAAGGTGAAGCCAGCGGTGACCAAGCGATGTTAGGGCAGATTGAACTGCGCTATAACTATAAAATGCTGACTCCTTATGCGTTTTATGATGCCGGACGTATCAGCGTCAATACCAGTCCTTGGAGTGCGGGCAATAATACACGTGAAATCAGTGGTGCGGGCTTAGGTTTACGTGTGAGTTACCAGGCCTGGAGTGCGGATATTGCGGCAGCATGGCGTAATGGCGGAGGCAAACCGCAGTCGGATACGCGTGATGATAGTCCGCGTATTTGGGCGAGCGCCAGCTATCGGTTTTAAAACCCGGCGTTGAAGCGCATTGGGATACAAAGCATAAAAGGCCGTTTGGCCTTTTATGCTTTGTAGGTTAAACCGCATTTGGTAAAAAAACATGACGACGGATTTCTCGCTTCTCATAGTCGATGCCACAAAATTGAGCAAAGTCGTTGAGCGTGCGGACTTGTCCTAGGCCATATACGCCTAAGTCAGCGTTATCGTAAAGCAGCGCTTTAAGGCGTTGTTCTGCCTGTTGCTTCACTTCATGCCATTTAAAATCGCGTTGTTTTTCCCATTCACTATGCCAGTGGTGGCTTAGGTATTCGTTATCTGCACGTTTGTAAAGATGATACAGGGGAATACTGGGCGGGTGAAAAATGTCCCATCCTCGAGTGTAGGCGCGAATCGTTAAATTTTGTTCTTCGCCATGAAAATATAAGTGTGGGTCGTAAGGAATATGGTCAATAAACGAGCCTAAGGTGAAAATAAAGCCGCCGGCTAGGTGGCAGCCCGCAATAAAGTCTTGGCTGTAGATATGCTTGGCTTCAAATCGCAGTACGGCGCTTTCGGGCGTTAGCTGCTGATCTTGTTTGGGTTTAAGCGCGAGTACAGTTTGAGTACTGACGTTGATTTTTACGACGGCGCGGTCGTTTTCAAATTCAAATCCATAAGGGTAGGTCGATATAATCGGCCAAGTTGAGCGGTTGGCTTGCAAAAATTCTAAATCCGCTATGAGGCGCGTGTCCCAGTCTTGTTCAAATAATGTGTGGGAATCAATTTGTAAATAATAATGCTCTTGTTGATAGAGGGAGCCACACAGCGCTCGCGCCCAACATACGCCGCGACTATCCACCGGATGAATATGAACGTATCGTAGTTTGGCGTTATTGATGATGGATTTGAGTTGTTCACGCCTGTTTTCTGGGTGTTGGTCCACAACACCGAATACTAAGCGCTTTGGCTGGCTTGCCTTGGTAAGGGCGCTTTGAATGGTAAACAACAGGTGCGGATCACAAAAAGAGGCTACAGAGATAAATATGGAAGCTGACATAACTCAACCTTGGTAAGGGCTTTGGCTAAAGGATATTGTACGTTTAGTATAGGGTAGCGAGGCTGGAAATGGTTGATTTTTACGACGGTTGGCTAGGTTTTTCTGCCTGAGGTACTTGGATTAACTGTAGGGCACTTCGATTAAGCCTGAATAAAATTCTGCGGGACTTAAAGGTTACCTATTCTAGGCGCGACTCGCCGGTCTTAGTGATTGTATGGCCAAGAGTCGTAACAACGAAAAACTAATCTTTAAGCTCTGCCCGAAAGGCAAGGCCAATCGAAGACAGTGCGTAGCCTGAAAATTCATTGGGTTAATCGAGGTGCCCTGTATATTGTTGTGTTTTTGGCAGGCCTGCTAGTATTCGGTATGAATTTGTTATTAAAATTTAAAAGTGTTTAATATTCAAGCACATGGGTTGTTGAATACCAAGTTATCCACAGCTTAAGATTGGCACTTATCCACAACCCCCCACTGTTTTTGAAAGTTATTCACAGCTATAATAGCCGCCGCATTGACCTACACCGCGAAGTGGCTGTTGCAGGATCAATATTCATCGGTTTTTATCGTGCTAGGAGAGTGAAGTTGAGTCATTTATGGTCGCAGAGTTTGAAGTTCTTGGAAAATGATCTCAATGAGCAGCAGTTTCATAGCTGGATTCGTCCTTTAAAGGTGATTGAGGAGGATTCGGTCATTCGCTTATTAGCGCCCACGCCGTTTATTTTGGATTGGGTGAATCGCAAGTTGATGGATAATATTCGCAACGCGGTACAGCGTGTGATGCCAACCAATACGCCGCAGGTTCGTTTAGAAATCGGTGAGTATGATGTGGGCGCGCAAACGGTGGTGGAGCCGATGATGCCAAAACCGCTGCAGCAGGTAGCCGATACAGCGAGCGCACCTAAAGAAGTAGCCAAAAAAACCATTAAGCATAAACTCAATCCTAACTATACTTTCAATAATTTCGTTGAAGGTAAGGCTAACCAGTTGGCCGCCGCCGCCGCACGTCAGGTGGCGGAAAATCCGGGCGGCAGTTATAACCCTTTCTTTATTTACGGTGGCGTCGGCTTGGGCAAAACCCATTTGATGCACGCGATCGGTAATGCGTTGTTAGAAACGAATCCGCAAGCGCGGGTGGCGTATTTGCATTCGGAGAGTTTTGTTGCGGATATGGTGACAGCGCTGCGTCATAATAAAATCGAGGAATTTAAGCGCTTTTATCGCTCGTTAGATGCGTTGCTCATTGATGATATTCAGTTTTTTGCGAATAAAGACCAGTCACAGGAAGAGTTTTTTCATACCTTCAATACGTTGCTGGAGGGTAATAAGCAGGTGATTTTAACCTCGGATCGCTTTCCTAAGGAAGTTGATGGGTTGGAGGATCGCTTAAAGTCGCGGTTTGGTTGGGGGTTGACGATCGCGGTGGAGCCGCCGGAATTTGAAATGCGCGTGGCGATTTTGATGAAAAAAGCCAGCGAGGCGGGTTTTGTGTTGCCTGAAGATGTGGCGTTTTTTATTGCCAAGCGATTGCGTGGTAATGTGCGTGAGTTGGAGGGGGCGTTAAAGCGTGTGGTGGCGTTTGCGCAGTTTACTCAGCAGGCGTTGAGCGTGGTGATGGTAAAAGAGGCGTTAAAGGATTTGTTGGCATTGCAGCAAAAAATGGTGACGCTGGATAATATCCAAAAAACGGTGGCGGATTATTATAAGTTGCGCGTGGCGGATATTTTGTCGAAGCGGCGCACGCGTAATGTGGCGCGTCCGCGTCAGGTGGCGATGGCGTTGGCGAAAGAGTTGACCCATCACAGTTTGCCCGAAATCGGCGATGCGTTTGGTGGGCGCGATCATACGACGGTATTGCACGCGGTACGCAAGGTGAAAGAGTTGCGCGAAACAGATCATCGTATGGATGAGGATTTTGCTAAGTTAGTTCGAATTATTACGTCTTGAGGTGGTGGTGATGAAGTTATCCTTGCAGCGGGAAAATTTGTTAAAGGTGTTGCAAACGGCGGCAGGCGTGGTTGAAAAGCGTCAAACGATGCCGATTTTGGGCAACTTTTTGTTTCAAGTGTCACAAAATTTTTTAGTGGTCACCGGTTCGGATTTGGAAATCGAAACCCGTTCGCAAGCGCCGATTGATGCGATAGATGGCACGCCGTTCGATACAACCTTACCGGCGCAGAAGTTGTTGACGATTGTGCGTTCTTTGCCGGAAGGGGTGATGGTGAAGTTGGATTTTGACGATACGCGCTGTGTGGTTAGTGCGGGGCGTTCGTCATTTAAGCTGTCTACCTTGCCAGCGCAGGATTATCCGCATATTGATTTAACGCAGGCGAATGTGAGTTTTCGATTGCAGCAAGGCGAGTTGAAAACACTGATTCAGCATTGTGCATTTGCGATGGCGTTACAGGATGTGCGTTTTTATTTAAATGGTATGTTGTTTGATATTACTTCTGCAGGCCTGCGTTTGGTGGCGACCGATGGGCATCGCTTATCAACGTGCTTTTTTGAAGCCCAATGGGATGATATCACGCCTACCCAGGCGATTGTGCCGAGAAAAGCGATCAGTGAGTTGAGTAAATTGCTCAATGAGGCAGATGAGGCGGTGCAGTTATCTTTGGCGAAAAATTATCTTACCGTGCAGTTTATGGATACGATTTTTACGTGTAAGTTGGTCGATGGCCGTTATCCTGATTATCGTCGAGTGATTCCACAGCATAATGATGTGTCGGTCAGCACGGATCGTGAGCTTTTGCGTTCGATTTTGCAGCGGGCGGCTATTTTGTCGAATGAGCGCTTTAAGGGCGTGCGGATGGTATTTGAGCATAATTTGTTGACGGTTCATGCGCAAAACAGTGAGCAGGATGAATCGCATGAGGATATGGCGATTGATTTTAGCGGCGAGAAAATTGAGATTGGGTTTAATGTCAGCTATCTGTTGGATGTGATTCAGTCGGTGAAAGACGATAGCGTGAATTTGGTGTTAAAAGACAGCAGCAGCAGTTGTTTAATTGAGTTTAGACATGAGGCGATGAGCTGTCAGCACGTTATTATGCCGATGCGTTTGTAGTCGAGTCCGACTTTGTTACGTTTATGTATTGAAGGGGTGAGTTATGCTAGGCAGACTCAGCCCTTATTTCATCAATTAAATGCCGAGATTCATGCTGGACAGTTGTTGTTATTGGAGGGCGCTAACGGCGTTGGTAAAACCACGTTGCTTAAGTTGATTGCTGGGTTGTTGGAGCCAACCCAGGGTCGAATTTGTTTACAGTCTACGCAAGGGGTTTTAAATCCGCCTTTTGCTGATCAGCAGGCCTGGTTAGGTCATCGTAATGCGCTAAAAGCGCAACTCAGTCCAGTAGAAAATCTGCGTTATTTATATCCGCATGGCGCGCAAGATGAGGCGTGTTTAATTCAAGCGTTGGACTATTTTGCTTTGTTTGAACATCGCCATCGACCGCTATCGTCTTTTTCGCAGGGGATGCAGCGCCGCGTGGCATTGGCGGGATTAATGTTGAGCTCGGCGCGGTTGTGGTTGTTGGATGAGCCGCAAGCTTCGTTGGATGCGCAAGGGGTGGCGTTATTTGAGGCGATGTTGATGCGTCATTTAGAGCGGGATGGTTTGGCTGTGGTGGCGTCGCATCATGCGTTGGCTTTGCCTAAAGCGCGCGTACAGCGTTGGAGGTTGGCCGATGTTTGTTAGGATTTTGCGCCATGAGTTGCGTTTGGCGTTTGCGCAAAAAACGGCTTGGATGAATGCGTTGTTGTTTTTTGCATTGGTGATTTTGTTGTTTCCATTGGCGCTGGGCGCTTCTGCTACAAATTTGGCTCAGATGGCGCCGGGGTTGATCTGGGTGACGGCGTTGTTGGCAACGTTTTTGTCTTTGGAAAGTTTGTTTCGTGAAGATTTTGCCGATGGCACATTGGAGTGGTGGTGCGCTAATAAACACGGTTTATTGATGTATGCTTATGCTAAGTTGTGCGCGCATTGGTTGGTATTTTTGGCGCCGTTGTGGTTGATTTCACCGATGTTGGCACTGAGTTTACATTTGCCTGCTGAGGCACTGCCGACGTTGTTAGTTAGCTTGTTTTTGGGCACATTAGCGATGGTTTGGCTTGGCGCTATCGGCGTTGCCATCACTACGGGCTTAAAATACAATAGCTTCCTTTTGGCCTTGCTGACACTGCCGTTTTATGTGCCTGTGTTGATTTTTGGAGCCGGTGCGGTGGCGTTGAGCGCCGATGGTTTAGCGGTAGCCGGGCCGTTGTATCTGTTGGCCGCTTTGGCGGTATTCGCTGTTACGCTGTCGCCGTTGGCGGTGGCGAAAGCCCTTAAACTGAGTATTACTTAACGCATGAATCCGATTTTAAAATGGTTGTATCAATGGGCGATACCGCGTGTGTTATTTGCTCGTATTGAGGCTGGGTTGCCTTGGTTGAGCGCGCTGGCGGCTGTGACTTTGTTGTTGGGGTTGGGGTTGAGTTTTTTCTATGCGCCCGCGGACTATCAGCAGGGCGAGGCGTTTCGGATTATGTATGTTCATGTGCCAGCGGCGTGGTTGTCGATGGCGGTGTATGTGGCGATGGCAGGACTGGCGCTGAGTGTGTTGGTGTGGCGGGTTGAAGTAGCACAGTATGCGCTGATCAGTAGCGCGCCGATTGGCGCGGCGTTTACTTTAATGGCGTTAGTCACCGGCGCAATTTGGGGGCAGCCGATGTGGGGCACTTGGTGGGTGTGGGATGCGCGTTTGACCTCGGAGTTGATTTTGTTGTTTATCTATTTGGGTATTTATGCGTTGTATGAGGCGATTGAGGATAAGCGTCAAGCGGCGAAAGCGGCCAGTTTGATGACCTTGGTCGGCTTGGTGAATATTCCGATTATTCATTATTCAGTTATTTGGTGGAATACGCTGCATCAACCGCCGAGTTTGAGCAAGCTCGATACGCCCTCGATTCATATTGATATGTTGATTCCGTTGTTGGTGATGTTGGTTGCGTTTAAGTTGCTGTATGTGGTGTGGTTGTTTTTGCGGGTACGCTTGGTGTTGTTATTGGCTTATGCGCATAGCGCTTGGTTAGGTGAGGCGTTGGCGCGCAAAGGTGAGGAAAAATGAATGAGTTTTTGCTTATGGGCAGCTATGGTGTGTATGTGTGGTCGTCGTTTTTGTTTTGCGCGTTGGTGGGGGGGTATCAATGGCTAAAGCCGTTGGTCGAATACCGTCGTCAGCGGGCACTTTTGCGTCGGCAATGGCGTGAGGAGGCGTTGCGATGAGCCCGCTACGGCGTCAGCGTTTATGGAAAATCGGTTTGTTACTCGGCGGAGTCGCGTTGGCGGTCGCGCTGATGATTCAGGCGTTTCAACAAAATATGATGTTTTTCTTTTCCACCACCGAAGTGGCGCAGGGTGTGGCGCCGATGGAGCGCGATTTTCGGGTCGGCGGTATGGTGGTGGAAAATAGCGTACAGCGCGAGCCGGGCAGTTTAATCGTGCGTTTTACGTTGACCGATTACAACACGCCTTTGACCGTGGAGTATGAGGGGATTTTGCCGGATTTGTTTCGTGAGGGCCAAGGTATCGTGGCGAAGGGTCGCTTGAATGCACAAGGGTTGTTTGTAGCAAATGAGGTGTTGGCTAAGCACGATGAAAACTATATGCCGCCGGAGGTGGCGGCAAGTTTGCATTCACCTAAGCCTACTGCTCAAGGACAGGTGGAGTAATGTTAGCTGAGTGGGGGGTGTTTGCACTCATTTGTGCGTCATGGATGGCGTTGCTGTTAATCGGGTTGGCTTGGTGGGGGGCGCAGCACGAGCAGGCGGCGTTGATTCAGTTGGCCGTAGCGGCGGCGTGGAGTGTGTTTTTGCTCACTGGGTTGGCGTTTGCGATTTTGATTGTCGCGTTTTTACAGGATGATTTTTCGCTGAAGTATGTGGCGTCGCATTCTAGTATCCCTATGCCAACGATGTTTAAAGTGTCGGCGGCTTGGGGGGCGCACGAGGGGTCGTTGCTGTTGTGGGCTTGGATGTTGACAGGTTGGGTGGCGGCAGTGGCGGCAAAACCCGGCAAACTCAGCGCTCAAGTTCATGCGCGTACTTTGGCGGTATTGGGCTTTGTTAGTCTCGGATTTTTGTTGTTTATTTTGTTTACATCGAGTCCGTTTGAGCGCATGGCGCAGATTCCCGAGGATGGCTTGGGGTTGAATCCGTTGTTACAGGATATTGCGCTAATTATGCACCCGCCTTTGTTGTATATGGGTTATGTGGGGTTGGCGGTGAGTTTTGCGCTTGCGCTGGCTTTGTTGTGGCAAGCGCACGCGCCTCGTGAAGCGTTTGCTTGGGCGAGATCTTGGACATTGGTGTCGTGGGCGTTCTTAACGCTGGGGATTGCGTTGGGCAGTTGGTGGGCGTATTACGAATTAGGCTGGGGTGGTTGGTGGTTTTGGGACCCAGTGGAAAATGCGTCGTTGTTGCCTTGGCTAGTGGCGACCGCGTTGATTCATTCGTTGTTGGTGAGCGAGAAGCGCGGGGTGTTGGTCGGTTGGACGTTATTGCTGGCGATTTTGGCGTTTGCGATGAGTTTAGTCGGCGCGTTTTTGGTGCGTTCAGGGGTGTTGACGTCGGTACACGCGTTTGCGACCGACCCAACGCGCGGTACGTTTATTTTGTTATATCTGATTGTAGTGATTGGCGCCGCTTTGGCGTTGTTTAGTTATCAGGCGCCGAAACTGGCTAAAACCAAGCCGTTGGCGTTTGTGTCGAAAGAGAGCGCGTTGTTATTTAATAATGTGTTGCTCATGGTGATGACCGCAAGCGTGTTGCTCGGTACGCTGTATCCGTTGTTGTTGGATGCCCTCAATTTGGGCAAGTTGTCGGTTGGGCCGCCGTATTTTAATGCGATTATTTTGCCGTTGACTGTGCCGCTGGCATTATTGATGGGGGTGGGCGTTTTTATTCGTTGGCGCGAAGATCGAGTGAGGCGTTTAAGCCGTGTCTTGCTGTGGGCAGGCCTGCTAAGTGGGTTGTGTGTATTGATGGGCGCATTATGGGTATTGCCTGACGTTGAGGGCTGGTTAGTGGCTGGGGTTGGCTTGAGCGCTTGGGTGGCGTTGACGGCAAGTTACGCCTTATGGCACCACGCACGCAATAGCGGACGGTTGAGTTTACCCAGTTTTGGCGCGATGTTGGCGCACATCGGCTTTGCTATGTTGATGCTGGGCGTGACTTTGTCGAGTTTGTATGGGGTAGAAAAAGACGTGCGCCTCGCGCCGGGCGAACACTATGCGCTTAATCAGTATCAATTAAGCTTTGTCAGCGTTGCGCAGGATGCCGGAGCGAATTATTTGACTACGCAGGCTCGTTTGCGTTTGTATCGTGGCGGCGAGTTGGTTAATGAGTTACATCCGGAAAAGCGTTTGTATATCGGGCATAAAATGCCGATGAGCGAAGTGGCGATTGAGGCTGGGCTGTTTCACGATGTGTATGTGGCTTTAGGGGAGCCGTTGGATGACCAGGGTGCGTGGAGTTTTCGCATTCAGTATAAACCCTTTATTCGCGGGATTTGGCTGGGCGCGTTGCTAATGGCCATCGGCGGTTTGATTGCGGTTTGGGGTCGCTATCGGAGGGTGAGTGCATGACGCGCAGCGCGTGGCCGTTTATTGGCTTTGTTTTATTGGTGTTGTTGTTTTCCATCGGCTTAATGCTTAACCCGCGCGAAGTGCCTTCACCCTTGTTGAATCAGCCTGCGCCTTCGTTGCAGGGCAATGTGTTAGGCTCAAGCGAGCTGTTTGATGGGCACGCGTATACTAATCAGGTTTGGCTGTTAAACGTGTGGGCGTCTTGGTGCAGCGGGTGTTTGAGTGAGCATCCGCACATTGTTGCGGCGAAACAGCGTTACCCAGATATGACTTGGATTGGACTCAACTATAAAGACAGCGCTACGCCCGCACAGGCTTGGTTGGCACAACATGGCAATCCCTATCAGACGGTTATCGAAGATCCAAGTGGTCGTTTAGGTTTGGATTGGGGCATATTAGGGGTGCCGGAAACGTTTTTAATCGATGCACAAGGGCGAGTGCGTGCAAAATGGCAAGGCGTTATTAGCGAAGCGCGTCTGCAACAAGAGATTATTCCAGCTTGGCAGGCGTTGAATGCGGAGACGGAACGATGATGCGAGGTTTGCTTTTGTGGTTATGTGTTTTTCCGGCTTGGGCGGTTGTTGAAACCTATACATTTGATACGCCTGAGCAACAGGCGTTGTATCACGAGATGGTGCGCGAATTGCGTTGCGTGGTTTGTCAAAACCAAAATTTGATTGAGTCGAATGCACCCATTGCACAGGATTTACGTCAACAACTGTATCAAATGATTCGTTATCAGGCGGCTACGCGAGATGACATAGTGGGGTTTATGACACAGCGCTACGGTGATTTTGTGTTATATCGCCCACCGTTGCAGGCCAATTCATGGCTGCTTTGGTTTGCTCCTGTGCTGATGTTTGTATTTGGCGTTGGGCTTTGGGTTCAGTTTATTCGCCGCAGTCAGCAACAAGGAAGTGCGCATGAGTGAGTGGTATCAGTTAAGCTTGGGTTTAACCGCCTTAATGGCGCTTAGTGTCGCCGGATTGGCTTGGCAGGCGCAACGCTCAGGCTTGCTGTCCCAGCGTTGGTTATGGTTGGTTTTGTTTAGTGTGCCGCTGTTGAGTTTAGGCAGTTATCTGTTCATCGGCCAGCCTGCTTGGGTGTTGCAACAAGCACAAATTGCACAAGCCGAAAAAGAAAACCAAACGCTGGTATCGGCTTTGGCCGAACGCTTAGCCGCTGCGCCCGATGATGTAGAGGGTTGGTTGTTACTCGGTCGCTCTCATGTGGCACTGGGTGATTGGGAGCAAGCGCAAAAGGCTTTTGAGCAGGCTTACCAACAGAGTCCCGACAACCCGCACACGCTATTAGCTTTAGCGCATAGTTTGGCGCAACTCAACGAGGGCGTGTTTAGCTTGCGTGCACAAGCACTGGTTGCGACGGCTTATCGCCAAATACCTAACGATGCCGATGCTTTATGGTTGCACGCGTTGGTGTCGCGTCAACAAGGTGATTTAAAACAAGCTCATGACGATTTATCTCGTCTACTCACACAACTTCCCGCCGATAGCGCACAAGCCCGCGATCTGACTAAGGTGTTGAAACAGCTGGAAGAAACCTTAAGTTCCGTAAGGTAAAATTTTTTTTAATGCCTCATTATAAAAATTTTTGATAAAAGTCATTCATAAAATTGAATGTCTTTTTATGGGTTCAACCATTAAGATTATGCAAAATTTTTGTGAATAAGGTGTTCTATGAAAAAAATCTACTTAGCATTTATTGGCGTATTCGTTTTGGGCTTTGCCTCATTCGGCGCAATGAATGTTGTGTTTGACTATACCAACGAAATGGAGTTTTGTACTTCGTGTCATAGTATGAAAATTAACTATGACGAGTATGTTGAGACCGTACACTATAAAAACGCTTCCGGCGTGCGCGCGACCTGTTCCGATTGTCATGTTCCTAAAGAATTTGGTGCGAAGCTGAAGGCTAAAATTATTGCCGCTAAAGACGTTTATCACGAGTTTTTAGGTAATTTCGCCGTGAGTAGCGAAATTAAGAATGACCCAGAGGCCTACAAAGCGCACTATGAAGCCGAGCGCTGGCGCATGGCGAACATTGTTTGGGAAAAAATGAAAGCGAATGACTCGGCGGAATGTCGCACTTGTCACAGCTTTGACGCCATGGATTTCGAAAGCCAAGGCCGTTCTGCGCAACGTCGTCATCCGCGTGCAATTGAAGATGGGGAAACTTGTATTGATTGCCACAAAGGTATTGCCCATCATGAGCCGATGGAACCGCTCATTGCCAAAGACAGTAGCGGTAATTAATCCATTAAAAAACCCATCTTCGTTATGGGTTTTTTTATAACCAAAATTGATGTAAGTCAATTAAAAGGAGCCGTTGAGCTCTATTTTGTCTCGTAAAGGAGGAGTGAAGGTATGAAAAACACCAAGCAAACATCCATGAAAAAATGGATGGGGGTGGTCTTAGCCGGTGGCTTGCTAACCTCGGGTTTGGCGCAAGCGGAATTTGATCGCGCCAGCATGTTAGCGAACACGTGTGTCGGTTGTCATGGTATTAACGGAATTAGCGCCGGTCCGGCTATTCCGTCAATTGGCGGATTATCGCAAGCGTATTTTATCGATTCGATGAAAGCTTATCGCGATGGCACGCGCCCAAGCACGATTATGACGCGCTTAGCCAAGGGTTACACCGATGAAGACATCGCTGAGATGGCAAAGTATTTTGCGCAACAGAAGTATGTGCAAGTGAGTCAATCGCATGATGCGAAACTGGCGGAGCAAGGTCGCGCGATTCACTCTAAATCGTGTGAGCGTTGTCATGACGCCGCCGGAACCGTTGCTGAAGATGATGCGGGTTTCTTATCAGGTCAAATGAAGCCTTATTTAGCTTACAGCTTGCAAGACTTTATCAGCGGCGATCGTGAAATGGAAAAGAAAATGGCTGCCGAGTTGAAGAAAGTGCAAGATGCTCATGGTGATGAAGGCATTAAAGCCTTAATCGAATACTATGCGTCCGGTAAGAAATAAGGAGTGATGAAGATGAAAGTGAATTTGACAAGAAGAACCCTCCTTAAAGCCTCCGCCGCTTCTGTTGCTGCTGGTGCGATGTTTGGTGTGAGCCAGTCTGCTTTAGCTGCCGGTAATAAAGTGGTGGTGGTTGGCGGCGGGATTGCCGGTTCGACAGCGGCTAAGTCGCTTAAGCGTTTAGATCCGAACCTTGATGTCACCGTGATTGAAGCAAACAAAAACTACCATACCTGCTTTATGAGTAACGAAGTCATCAACGGCGATCGCGATATTAAGACGATTCGTTTTGATTACGAAGGCTTGAAAAAGCATGGCATCAAAGTTGAATTTGACCACGTTGAAGCGATTGATACCGATAAGAAACAGGTTAAAACCAAAGGCGGTAAAACCTTTGCTTATGACCGTTGTATCGTTGCACCGGGCGTACAATTAAACTACGAAGCGATTGAAGGTTACTCGCAAGCGGTATCAAAAGAAATTCCGCATGCGTGGAAAGCCGGTGAGCAAACCGAAATTTTGCGTGATCAGTTAAAAGCAATGAAAGATGGTGGTACGTTTGTATTAGTCGCGCCCCCGAACCCTTTCCGTTGCCCGCCTGGCCCATACGAGCGTGCCTCGTTGGTCGCGAAGTATTTAAAAGAGCATAAACCTAAGTCTAAAGTGATTATTTTGGATCCGAAAGACAAGTTCTCTAAAAAAGGCTTGTTTGAAGATGCGTGGAAACGTCATTACGGTTATGGTTCGGCAAACGCGATGGTTGAATGGCATGGTGCCGATGCCGTGGTGAAGGTCGATGCAAAAACTAAAACGGTTACCACGGCTTCCGGTAAAACGTTTAAAGCGGATGTATTGAACATTGTTCCGCCACAAAAAGCAGGTAAAATTGCGCATTTGGCCGGCTTGACGAATGATGCTGGTTGGTGTCCGATTAACCAAAAAACCTTTGAGTCAAGTGTGAAAAAAGACGTGTACGTGGTAGGGGATGCGTCGATTGCTGGTGCGATGCCTAAGTCGGGTTATTCTGCAAACTCGCAGGGTAAAGTCTGTGCGGTGGCGGTATATGCTTCTTTAACCGGAAAAACGATGATTGAACCTTCGTGGGTGAACACTTGTTACTCTATCGTAGCGAAAGATGAGGCGATTTCGGTTGCGGCGGTGTACAAGTTTGATGGTGAAAAAATCGTTGGTGTACAAGGCGCTGGCGGTTTAACACCTGGCGGCGATGGTTTTAATGCGGAAAACCGTAAGCGTGAAGTGCAGTACGCTTATTCTTGGTTCAACAATATCGTTGCCGATACCTTTTTCTAAGGGTGGGCGCAACTTGCGCAATTAATTCAATTTTTAGTTGCCTGAAAAGCCCTCGATTGAGGGCTTTTTTATGCCCAAAATATATTGAATAAAATCAATAGGCTAGCGCATGGTGTCGCAATTATTTTATATCTACCCATAAAAATTCCTTATCTAGCACAGTAAATTTTAATTGGATGCTGGTTTTTAACTCTTCTATAGTGGCGAAGATCAAAACACATAGACGAGGATGTTTAATAATGAAAAAGTCATTTCTGCCTTTGGCCGGTTTATTACTTGCGGCGAGCTTTCCGGCTCAGGCCGTGGATCGCGGTGAGATGTTGGCAAACTCTTGCTTTTCTTGCCATGGTTATGATGGTAAGAATACCGGTGCGTCAATTCCAGCATTAGGTCAATATCCGGCTTCGTTAATTGTTAGCCAAATGAAAGCGTATCGTGACGGCACGCGCAGCGGCACAATTATGAATCGTCATGCAAAAGGTTATACCGACGAGGAGATTGAATTAATGGCGAAATATATCGGTAAGCAAGGGTTATAAGGAGCAAGATATGACAAATAAATACACGCTAGGTTTAACCCGTCGTCAAATTCTGCAATTGGGTGCTGCGGGCATTGCTGTGCCTGCTCTAGCTGCAGTCACAGGCTGTACCACAACGCAAGGTCGCCGTGGTTCGGGTGAAGTGGTGGTTATCGGTGGCGGTTTTGGGGGTACGGCAGCGGCGAAATATTTAAAGCGTTATAACCCACAGCTGAACGTAACGTTGGTTGAACCGAATAAAACCTATGTCACCTGCCCGGGCTCAAATTGGGTGATTGGCGGGTTTACTGAGATGCAAGAAATTACCCATACTTACGACGGTGTAAAGCAACGTGGTGTGAATGTGGTACATGAAACGGTCGTGGGTGTCGATACCGATAAGCAGCAGGTTAAGTTGAGTAACGGGCAAACCCTTGCTTATGACAAGTTGGTGGTGTCTCCGGGTATCGATTTTAAATGGGATGTGCATCAAGGTGTGGATGCCGATACGGCGAAATCACTGCCTCATGCGTATAAAGCGGGCGAGCAAACTTTGTTGTTGCGTGACCAACTGCGTGCGATGAAAGATGGGGGTACGTTTGTATTGATTGCGCCGCCAAATCCTTTCCGTTGTCCGCCTGGGCCGTATGAGCGTGTAGGAACGATTGCGCACTATTTGAAGCACAATAAGCCAAAGTCGAAAATTTTAGTATTAGATCAAAAAAATGCGTTTTCTAAACAAGGTTTGTTTATGGAGGGCTGGGAAACGCAGTACGGTCAAATGATTGAGTATGTGAAGCTTGATGATGGCGGCAAATTGAATGCGATTGATGTGAAAAACAAAGTGATTGATGCCGACTACGGTGAGGTTAAAGCAGATGTGATCAACTATATTGCGCCACAAAAAGCGGGCAAGTTGGCGCAGATGATGGGATTGACTAACGAGTCGGGCTTTTGTCCGGTGAATCAACAAACTTTTGAATCGACGTTGCAGCCGAATGTGTATGTAATCGGCGACGCCTGTATTGCCGGACCGATGCCAAAATCGGGCCATTCGGCGACCAGTCAAGCTAAAGCGATGGCGGCGAATATGGTGTTGGCGATGGCTGGTCAAGATACTGTTTCGGCGAAAAATGTGAATACCTGTTATTCGTTAGTGACACCGGATTATGCGATTTCGGTAGCGGCGGTATACGATGTGGTTGATGGTAAAATCGTCGAGGTTAAAGGCGCAGGCGGCGTGTCGCCCATGGGGGCAACTCCCCAAGTGCGTAAACAAGAAGCGCTGTATACCCGCGGTTGGTATCGCAGCATCACCGATGAGGTGTGGGGTTAGTAGCAGGCCTGCTATTTATATTCTGCGCTTTACAAAAGCCTCAACCTTGGTTGGGGCTTTTTTATTCCTACTTTTAATGCCGATTTAATTCTTTTTCTTATCCGTTTGGTTATCTTTGGGCAAATTGTAGCGATAAAAATCAGATTTTTCATTTACTTGCGCTAAATTAACTCACGTTATAAAAGAGGGGGTTAATATCTTATTTTATGCCTATTTATTGGGGTTTAAATCTAGGGGGATAAAATGCGCTATGTATTATGGATGTGGCTGTTTGTTTCGCTCAATGTGTTGGCGGCGAAACCGCCGGATGTGTTGTTGCTTAATCCTTACAATGGCGAGCAGGTCGAAGGCTGGTTGGTTAGTGAGAAGTACGATGGCGTGCGAGCGTATTGGGATGGCGAAACCTTATGGTCAAGACAGGGCCATCCGATTGTGCCACCAGACTGGTTTGTGCACCATTTTCCGCCGTTTGCTTTAGATGGTGAGTTGTGGTTGGGGCGTGGTCGCTTTGAGCAAACCCTGTCGGTTGTGCGTACACAAACGGCGGATGTCGGCTGGGATAAAATGGCCTTTTATGTATTTGATGTGCCGGATCAGGCGGGTGGACTGTTGGCGAGATTAGGCGTCTTGCAACACTATTTACAACGTCATCAGCAACCTTATATTCGGGTTGTGGCCCAGCAGCCTTTAGCGTCTATGAATCAACTGGCACCGTGGTTGGACAAAGTGGTCGAGGCCGGCGGCGAAGGTTTGGTGATACGTGAGCCAAATCAGCCTTATATTCGTGGACGTACGCCGTTTGCGCTGAAGTATAAACCGCAGTACGACGCCGAATGCGAAGTGACGGGTTATCTTGCCGGTAAAGGGAAATACGAAGGACAGGTTGGCGCATTATTGTGCCGCAATCAGCAGGGGCAGGTATTAAGGTTGGGATCGGGGCTGTCTGATTTACAACGGCAACAACCGCCAAAAATCGGCGAACAAGTGAGTTATCGCTATAGTGGTTTTACCCAAAAAGGGCATCCGAAGCACGCGGTTTTCTGGCGTCTTCGCTCCTCGCCCTGATCATGTCGTTAATGGCGCGTTAGCGCTGAAGCAGGAAAGTGATTTGAGGGTGGTTGTCCGTTGTGGTTTTGATGATGGACATGGCGTACTTGACGTTTTTTTACCCTTTAACCTGTTAAAATAGCGCAAAACGAATTAGCAGGCCTGATTAGGCGATAGCGGAGAGTAAAACTATGTGCGGAATCGTGGGTGGCGTGGCAGAGCGAAATGTGGTGCCAATTTTGCTGGAAGGCTTAAAACGTTTGGAGTATCGCGGTTATGATTCCTCCGGTGTCGCGGTGATTGACGGCCAAGGCAGTATTTCACGCCAACGCGCTTTGGGTAAAATAAAAGCGTTGGAGGCGCGTATTGAGCAAGCTGATGCGCCACTTAACGGCCAAGTAGGTATTGCGCATACGCGTTGGGCGACACATGGCGTGCCGTCTGAAAATAACGCCCATCCGCATGTCTGTAATAATACCGTTGCCGTTGTGCATAACGGTATTATTGAAAACTACCAAGAACTTAAAGCTTTGCAACTTGGTCTAGGGTATCGGTTTACTTCGGAAACCGATACCGAAGTGGTCGCCCACTGTGTCACCGAACAACTCAAACACCAAGGCGATTTACTCAAGGCGGTGCAAGCGAGTTTGAAAAAGTTTGAGGGCGCGTATGCCTTGGGGGTGATGTCGATTACCGAACCTGGGCGCTTAATTGCGGCGCGTAAAGGCAGTCCGTTGGTGATTGGTGTGGGCATTGGCGAATATTTTATTGCTTCGGATGTTTCTGCGTTATTACCGGTTACGCAAACGGTGATTTTCTTAGAAGAGGGCGATGTGGCCGACATTACGCGCCATAGCCTGCAAATATACAACCAGTACGGCGAGACGGTAACACGTGAAACCAAATTGTCCAGTTTGAGCGCGGCAGCGGTAGAATTGGGTGAGCATCGCCATTATATGCACAAAGAGATTTTTGAACAGCCGCAAGCGATTATCGATACTCTAGAAGGCCGCGTAACGCAAAAGCACGTGTTGGTGAATGCGTTTGGTAACCAAGCGCAGGCGTTGTTCGGTGAAATCGAGCGTTTGCAAATTATGGCCTGCGGCACCAGTTATCATGCCGGATTAGTGGCCAAATATTGGTTTGAAGATATTTTACAACTGCCTTGTCAGGTGGAAGTGGCCAGCGAATATCGCTATCGCAATCCGGTGATTCAAAACAAAACCCTATTTGTCACCATTTCACAGTCTGGTGAAACTGCTGACACGCTTGCGACTTTACAACAAGTTAAGGCAGCACGCGTAGCGCGTGGTCTTATGATTCCCACCCTCACCATTTGTAATGCGCCGGAATCCTCAATGACACGCGAATCCGACTTGGTATTTTTAACCCATGCCGGACCCGAAATTGGCGTTGCCAGTACTAAAGCCTTTACCACGCAGCTGGTGTCGTTAGCCTTGTTGCTCTTGGCGATTGGACGTGTGCAAGGGCGATTGAGTGAAAAGCGTGAAGCCATTATTATCCAAGGGCTACAAAAACTTCCAGGCTTAGTACAGAGCGCGTTAAATCAAGAAGAGGCGATTCAGCAGATTGCTAACCGTTTTGCCGATAAACAAAACGCCTTGTTTTTAGGGCGCGGCACCATGTATCCGATTGCGCTGGAGGGTGCGTTAAAACTCAAAGAAATCAGCTATATTCATGCCGAAGCCTATCCTGCCGGTGAGTTAAAACATGGCCCGCTGGCGCTGATTGATGAAACCATTCCGGTGATTGCGATAGCTCCGCACGATGACCTATTAGAAAAACTCAAATCGAATTTACAAGAAGTGAATGCGCGCGGTGGGCAGATGATTGTATTTGAAGATGAAAAATCGAATACCAGCTCCGATGGCACCTTTACCGTGGTGAAGACCACCACCAATGTTGGCCGCATTACCGCGCCGATTACCTTTAACATTGCGTTGCAACTATTGGCTTATCATGTCGCCTTAATTAAAGGCACCGATGTTGACCAACCGCGTAATCTTGCTAAATCGGTGACAGTGGAATAACGCCGTTTCAGCCCGGGTTTAGCTTGGGTTTAACGGTAAGCTAAGGGTCAGTTGCGTACCCTGCTGCACTTGCCAATCACATTCGCCGCCGAGCTTTTGCACGCGATAGCGAATATTACGTGTACCTCGTCCCAGCTCCCACTCTGTCGGCGCTTGTGCCTGCCCGTTATCTTTAATGATCAGTACCAGTGAGTCGCCCGTTGGTGACAGGCTAAAGTAAATCGAAACGCGGTCTGCGCCTTGCGCGTGTTTTAAGATATTGGTTAGCGCCTCGCGTACGATGCGCGCTAAATCATTCATCATGCCTCGGCTCAGCTCGAGATTGGGCGGTAGCGCTACCACCCAATCTAACTGTAACTTGGCGTCGCCTAGGCGTTGTTGACACTCGGCTTGCCAGTGTTGTAAGGCTTCGTTTAAAGGCTGTTCGTTGATTTGCGGCTGTGCCACGATGGTGCGTAAATCCTGTAGCGCTGAACGGGTGAGTTCGTTGAGTTCGGCATCTTCGGTTTTATACAACAATGACAGCAGTTTGGCGCCGACATCATCATGCAAATCGGCCAAAATACGCTGTTTTTCCGCTTCGGCGCGCTGACGGGTTTGCAAGCCAATCAGTGCTTGGCGACCAATTTCATAAAAAACCTGCGCTTTTTGCTGATCGCGACTGTTAAATAAGCGATGTCCCTCGTTCGGATAATGCAGCGCCAGCAGCTGCCCTTCGCTTAAGTGGGGCAGGCGCAGGGTTTCGCCTTCATTGGCGAAGCTGACTTTTTGTGCGCTCTGATCTAATACGTTGAAACGTAAAGGTTGCCATTCGTTGAGCACACTTTGTTGCCAAGTTTGTGCTAGTTCCGACTCGCTGCTGCTGGCGCTGAGCTCGGCGATTAAGCGTTTGATTTGTTCAATCGGATAATCTTGGCTGCCGTAAAACCGACCAATCACTGCTTGTCGCAGTGGAAAATATAACCAACCGATCACCGCCAAAGCGATGGCGAGCGCGATGTCTTGTTTTAATCCGACCAGGCTGATTAATAGCGCATCGGTGGCAATCAGGGCCGCTCCCCCAAGTAACCAACTCCACGTAATCCACCACCAGCGATCCAAATCAAACAAGCGATAGCGGGTAATCCCTAAGGCGATACCGATAAACATCAGCAAAAACACAAAAAACATCATGCCTTGGCTGGCCGGAGGACTCAGGTTAAGCGCCACCGGTATTAATATAAACAAGGCGAACAGCCCAGTACCTAAGTAAATCGACAGCAAAAACCACTTTAGTGAGGCGCGCGCTAGCGGTTGGTGGCGCGTTTGGCGCCATTGAATCGCTGCCAACACAAACGTAGCACAAAAAATCGCTAACACACTGATATACGCGGTGCTGGTCTCGCTATACCATTGCCAAGCAAAACCGCTCCATGCGATTAAGCCAAAGAGGTAAATAAACGGGGTGATGAGGTTGGCATGACGTAATTTTTGCGGATAATGCAGGAGCATAGACAACAAGGCGACGGTAAATAAAAAGGCGCCAAATTGGTTTATCCGCGACAAAAACAGCATGAGTTCGCCGCTAATAATTAGCTCGCGGCTGCTATAAACCGAGGCGGCGATAATCGCTAAAAAAATCCCCAAACCGGAAAGCGCGAATTGTTTTGCCCCTGGGCTGTGCGGGCGAAAGGCGAATACACCATAGGCAATCAAAAACGCAATACTGCCGATAATCATCTGCAACCAAAACACCGCAGGCAAGGTATCAATATGGCGATAACCGACTTCGAGAATGTGGGTTTTGCCGTCAATTTGGGCACGGATTTGGCCGGACTGGGCTAACTCGTAGAGATGCTGCATATCGGTCATCAGTTGGTTGTAACGTGCCCAGTCGCCGAGTTGGTCGGGCTCTTCTATCCAAAAGTCCGCGCGCAGACTGAGTGTATCGAGGGCACTCAATTCAGCGCTTTTACCTGTTAGCGAGAGGGTTGGCCATGCCTGATCTGAAGACCAGGTTAACCCCAAAATCGGCGATTTAAGCGCCAGTTGCGTACTGACAATCAGGCTGAACAAAAGAAAAAACACACCCAGTAACATGCGTTGATGGGGAGAAAGGGTCATGTTTGCTCCTTTAAGGTTGAACCAAGCCAAGACGGGCCGCTTCTAGGGTAGCTTCCGCACGCGTGCGAATATCGAGCTTGCGATACAGCGTTTTGATATAGCCGCTGACGGTATGGGGGCTTAACTCAAGTAATCCGGCAACTTGATTGAGGGTATAGCCCTTGGCAATCAAGCGTAGCACCTCTTCTTCGCGTGGCGTCAGATCATTCTGTGGCTGCGCAGACTGTTGGTTAAAATGACGAATCATCCGGCGGGCAATGGCGGGCGAAAGCGGGGGCTCGCCGCGCTCAAGCGCTTGGAGTTGGGCAATAAACTGCGCGCTTGGCATATCTTTTAACAAATAACCGCAGGCCCCGGCGTGCAGCGCGCTGAATAGATGCTGATCGTCATCATATAACGTCACCACAATACACTGCGTTTGCGGCTGGCTTTGGCTGAGGTGGGCGATCAGATCCACGCCCTTGCCGTCGGGTAAACTTAAATCAATGAGCGCCAGATCAAATGTTTGTTGTTGGATTAAGTTGTAAGCTGATTCCAGCGAGCACGCGGTTTGCACTTGGATGTCGTTAAACGCTTGCGCCAGCCTTGTTTTGAGCCCCTCGCGCACCTCTTTTACATCTTCTAATACCAATGCCGATTTCATGCTACTTATGCCCAATAATTAAAAGTGCCCTAACCTTCGTATCAGACGCGTTGATATTGCATTCTAAAACCCTGCCCAAGGCTGCGCTATCCCCGCAATCATGGGGGCGCAAAACCAAGGTAAAAAGCCTAACATAAATAAAGCGATTAAGTAGAGTGCGTAGGTCGTAACCACGTCAGCGCGCAACTTGAAAGCGCATTGTCGGTTAGTTGAGCGGACCCGCTATGAAGGCCTAGACCTAGCCATTTTAGCAGGCCTGCTATTGTTAGTCGGGTTTTCCCCTGTTTATAGTGTGATTTTGAGGAGTGATAACATGAAACATTTATTGAGTTTAGGCATCGCCGCCGCCTTATCGGTAGGACTAGGCGGTTGTAACAGTTCGTCAAGCGGATCCGCACCGCCAAATAACCCGCCACCTGCCGATGGTAGTGATAATCCACCCGCCGAGCAAACCACTACAGTCAGTGGCACAGCGGCGATAGGCGCGGCGATTGCCAATGCCCCGGTTAGCGCGAAATGTCAGGACGGCAAAGGCTTTGAGCAAGCGGTGACCACCGATGACCAAGGTCGTTACAGTGGAGTGATCATCCGCTCAAGTTTTCCTTGTGCGTTTAAAGTGACCCACGAAGCCAGTGGACAAACCTACTACAGCTACGCGCCGGATACCGAGCAAACCACGGTCAATCTCACGCCCCTGACCTCGTTAGTGATTGCGCGTGCGAAAGCGCAATCCCCCGACGATTGGTTTAGTGCCGATCATATTGCCCTCAATGCTCAGGCTTATCAGCAAGCGGTCGAAGCATTAATTGACGAGCTGAAAACCGCGACCGACGATACGGCTCCGACGACCAGCCCAGTCAGCACACCGTTTAGCATTGGTGATGCGTATGATCGTGTGCTAGATAAGTTTGCCGAAGCGCTGAAGGCGCAGAACCGCCAATACAACGATTTTTTAATAAACTATCGTGATGGCAATGCGTTTGGCTTGAATTTGGGCAAGATAGTGATCGACGACTCGGTGAAAGACCCAGAAGTGCCAAGCGGAAATTATCGACTCACTATCACCACAACAGTGATGGGCAGCTCAACGAACGTGGTATTGGAAAATATGCCTAAACCGGCTAATCAAGCCGAATTCTGTGGTAATTACAATGAGGAATTAGCGGCACAAGGTTATCAAATCAACAGCTGTACCTTTGATGGTCAAATCGGTGTGAT
Organism: Thiomicrospira sp.; assembly: GCA_034005865.1. Lineage (GTDB taxonomy): Bacteria > Pseudomonadota > Gammaproteobacteria > Thiomicrospirales > Thiomicrospiraceae > Thiomicrospira. The sequence goes on from JAVETW010000007.1 coordinate 24,180, forward strand.
TGACTCAACCTTATCCACTAACGGTTTCAGTATGAGCTACCAAAATCGCTACGAATATACCCCTTCATAACCGAGCAATTCGCTACGCAACACGTGGATCGCCAGCTAAAGCGTGCGCTGTCGGTGACGATGGCGCCCGCTTAAAACCAAGCCAATGCCGCCGAGCATGAGGGCGGCGGCGATCACCAAATGCAAGGTAATGGCTTCGTTAATTAACCAAGCTGCCGCCAGCGCTGCCATTAGCGGCACAAGCAGTTGCGAAGCCGATGCGAGGCTAGATGAAAGCCGAGGCAACACCGTATACCACACAATGTAACCCAAGCCCGAGGTAATCGCGCCGGAAAACAACGCCAGCGCTACACCGACAGCGCTGGCGTTAATCCACGGTAAACTCACCAGCGCCAACAGCGCAACAAACGGCAAGGTGCGGTAGAAGTTATAGGCGGTATCGACCAAGGGAGCGCGTGAACGCCGACCATAAAGGGTATACAGCGCCCAAGTATAAGCCGACAGCGTCACCATCAACAATCCCCACCAAGACGGGCCGCTGAGCTTAGGATAAACCAAATACAATAAACCGAGCAGGGCCAATGCCACGCCCAGCCACTCCAAACCATGTAAACGTTCACCCGCACGCAAGGCATAGCCAATCATAGTTAATTGTACAATCACCGCTAACAATAAGGCCCCTGTGGCGGTACTCACCGCGACATACCCATAAGAAAACGTCAGCGCATAGATAAACAAAGCGATAGCCGCACGCCAACTGCCTTGGCTGGCTGGTGATGGCGTATCGGGTTGAGGGTTAAACCGATTAGCAGGCCTGCTAATCGGCGAATAGCGCAGCCACAGCATGACAAAAAATAACATCAGCGCGCCGGATGCGAGGCGCAAATTAGTAAAGCTGATGGGATCGATCCAGCCGCTATCGAGCGCCCAGCGACAAATTACGGCATTGGCGGCAAACGCGCCAAGCGATAACAGCGTAAGGATTGCGGTTTGCAACAACAGAGGCCAGCTGAGCACGAGGGTTCTCACTACAAAAAATAGCAACATAGAAAATGTCATTCGCTCGCGCAAACGACTTGGAAAACAGAGCGCGCTATTTTAGCCTGAAAAAATCGCTAAAAACCGGCGTGGAGAAAATAAAAAAGGCACCAACGGCGCCTTATCTAAAGGGTACAAACGCGAATAAATTGGCTTATTGACCGGGTTTGATTTCACCGGATATTTTCATTAACTCATACCAAGCATCGCGCAACTCAGTCATAATTTCAATCGCGTTATCTAAATGTTGAGTATCAGTTTCATAAACCGCTTCTTGTACACAACCATCGGCGTAGCGATACAGCGCTTCTAAATCATACGCGAGCGGTGTTTCTTCGCTGAGGTGTAAACGGTCGCGCAGTGCGTCTAAGATAGTGGTCATGCGCCCTAAGTGAAAGCCTTTTTCCACCAACGACCCCCCCTCGTGACACACTTTCGCCAAAGTTCCCTTATCCACCGCGCCTTGCATCAGCATCAACACGACTTTGCGTGGATTGTCGGCTAGTAATTGCTCAACTTCCGGTTGGCGCTCATACGCTTTAAGGATTTTATTTTCGTTTTCTTCAGCAGATAGACGATGTAATGCCGTGTCCATTCAGATTCCCCTGTGTTTGGGCTCAACAAACCGAGCCGGACTTAATTAACAGGGGAGATTTAGCATTAAGCGTGCCAAGTGAGGGTTAATCGCACTGTACTTCAATCGCGGCGATGACGCGCTTCGCCTTTTCAATCGCTTCGTCCAGCGATGGTGCGCGCGCCAGCGCGACGCCCATGCGCCGTCGTCCGGCCATTTCGGGCTTGCCGAATAAGCGCAGCTGCGTATCAGGTTCGCTGAGCGCGGCATCGAGCTGATGAAAGCAGGTGCGCGTAGAATGGCCTTCGGGCAGTAACACGCTAGAGGCGGCGGGGCCAAATTGACGAATGGCAGGAATCGGCAAGCCGAGTATGGCACGCACGTGCAGGGCAAACTCGGAGAGGTCCTGAGAAATTAAAGTAACCAAGCCGGTATCGTGCGGACGCGGCGAGACTTCGCTAAAAATCACTTCATCGCCTTTTACAAACAGTTCGACACCAAATAAGCCACGACCACCGAGTTCGGCGGTAATTTTTTCCGCCATCTGTTGCGCTTTGTTTAATGCTGTCGGTGACATGGGGTGCGGTTGCCAGGATTGGCGATAATCGCCATCGATTTGAATATGGCCAATCGGTTCACAAAACGCGGTACCGTCACGGTGGCGCACGGTGAGCAGGGTGATTTCGTAGTCAAAATCGACAAAGCCCTCAACAATCACTTTGCCTTGTCCGGCACGCCCGCCTTCTTGTGCATATTGCCAAGCCGAGGCCAGTTGATCAGCGTGGCGCACCACGCTCTGACCCTTGCCGGAGGAGCTCATAATCGGTTTCACTACGCAAGGCAAACCGATCTGTGCGACCGCCTGTTCAAATTCGTTAAAGGTTTGTGCAAACGCATAGGGGGAGGTGGTGAGTCCCAGCATTTCGGCGGCCAGGCGGCGAATGCCTTCGCGGTTCATGGTGAGCTGGGTGGCACGCGCGCTCGGAATTACGGTGTAGCCCTCGCTCTCTAGTTGCGCCAGCGTATCGGTAGCAATGGCCTCGATTTCCGGCACAATATAATGCGGTTTTTCTTGCTCGATAATACGACGAAGAGCCGCGCCATCGAGCATATTGACCACGTGCGCACGATGTGCAACTTGCATCGCTGGCGCATTCGGGTAACGATCCAGCGCAACCACTTCCACGCCCAAACGTTGCAGCTCAATTACCACTTCTTTGCCCAATTCACCGGCTCCGCACAACAAAACACGACACGCACTAGGCGATAACGGCGTTCCTAAGCTCGTCATACCAAACCTCGCTAATTAAATTGCTTAATCATTTCCAAAACCGCGCGCGTGGAATGGTCGGCGGCTTTGGTTAAGAACGCATCAAACGCGATAACGTTTTCTTTACCGGCAATATCCGACAGCGCACGAATTACCACAAATGGCGTTTTAAATTGATGACACACTTGCGCCACCGCTGCAGCTTCCATTTCGCAGGCAATCATTTCAGGAAACTTACCGCGTGTTTGCAACACATCATCCGGCAGGTGCATAAAGCGGTCGCCGGTGGCAATCATGCCGTGCATATGGGTGACTTCGCCGAGTGCTTCAATCGCGGCTTGAGCTTTTTGAACTAAGTCAGCATCCGGTAAGAAACACGCCGGTAAACCGGGAACTTGACCATGCGCATAACCAAAAGGGGTGACATCGACATCGTGATGGCAAACCGAGCTGCTAATGACAATATCACCTACCTCTAATTCTGTATGAAAGCCCCCCGCCGAACCGGTGTTGATTACGGCAATCGGTTGGTAGTGGTCGATGAGCAGGGTGGTGCTCATGGCGGCGTTGACCTTGCCAATGCCGGAGCGAAGTAACACCACTTCGCGGCCAAAAATATCGCCGCGATAAAACTCAAAACCAGCGTGAATTTCGGTTTTCAGCTGTTGAATTTGTTCGCGCAGAAGAATCACTTCTTCTTCCATGGCGCCGATAATCGCAATCGTCATACGGCATTTCCTAACGAACGTAAGGTTTCGTCGCTGAGTTTGATTTGTTCGTTGTGTAACACGCCGATGCCCTTATCTAAAATTCCCTGTGCGATTTGCTTGGCTTCGTCCAGTGAGTGCAGGGTGTAAGTTCCGCACTGATACACGTTTAGCTCAGGAATATCTTGCTCCGACTTGACCGCCAATACATCTTGCATTGCCTGTTTCCAAGCCTCGCCCACGCGTTGTTCATCCGGCGCGCCGATTAAACTCATATAAAATCCGGTGCGACAGCCCATTGGCGATACATCGATAATTTCCACATCATCACTGTTTAAATGCTGACGAATAAAGCCCGCGAACAGATGTTCCAAGGTATGAATGCCGCGCTCACCCATAATTTCCTCATTCGGTTTACAAAAGCGTAGGTCGAACACCGTAATCGTGTCGCCTTTTGGCGTGGTCATGGTTTTGGCAACGCGCACCGCCGGTGCGTGCATAATCGTGTGGTCAACTCTAAAGCTATCGAGTAAAGGCATGGTAGGCTCCTAAAAAATTCATCGGTAATCCATTAAAATACATCGGTTAGGTGCGATAAAAAGGCATTTTAGCAAACTCTGTTACAGCAAGCGTTAAAATCATAGCGCGGCAACGGGGCGCTTGGATGCGCAGCTATACAAATCAGCAGGCCTGCTAAAAACGGCGCTTATGAGCTAATTCAAGGAACAACGAGATGAACATCAGCTTACAACAAGCACAACAGCGTTTGGCACAAGGCGAGGTCATCGCCTACCCGACCGAAGCGGTATTTGGCCTCGGTTGCGACCCATTTAATCTGAGTGCCGTCACCCGGCTATTAGCGCTAAAACAACGTCCGCTGGAAAAAGGCCTTATTTTAGTAGCAGCGCAAGCGCAAGCATTCGCCGATTTAACCTGTCTGTATCAGCAGGCCTGGTCGGATAAAGTCTTGGCTTCGTGGCAAGACCCCGCGCAGGCGATCACCTGGTTGCTGCCCAAGACGGTGGCCTGTCCTGATTGGATTAGCGGACAACACGCCACCGTTGCGGTACGCGTGAGCCATCACCCGCAGGTTCGCGCTTTATGTGGTGAAGGGGTGTTAGTTTCGACATCGGCCAATCCGGCGAGCGCCGAACCGGCGCGAGATTGCCATCAGGTAGCGGCCTATTTTGGACAAGCCTTGCCTTGTTTGGCCGCCCCGTTGGGCGGATTGGCGCAGCCATCGCAAATTTGGGACGCGCAAAGCGGTACACGCTTGCGTTAGCCAATAGCGCTAGTGACGGCGTAACTTATACCGTTTAGTGATGTGCGAAACCATATATAAACCAAGCAGCCCGAGCAGCAATAAAATAAGCGAAGGAATCGCCGCTCGCTCATACAAACCCTCGGCGCTGAGTTCATACACGCGAATGGCCAGCGTATCCCAGCCATAAGGGCGCAACAGATAAGTCGCCGGTAACTCTTTCATCACATCCACCGCCACCATAAATCCGGCAATCACCAGCCCGGGTTTGAGCAGCGGAAAGTAGACGTGCGAAACCAAACGCGACGTAGACGCGCCCAAACTGCGCGCGGCTTCGGTCATCGATGGGGTAATGGTATCGAAGCTACTCTCCACCGGGCCATAAGCCACCGCCAAAAAGCGTACCATATAGGCCAACAACAGCGCCAGCACCCCGCTACTAAGCCAAATACCGCTACCCGGCGCCAGCCATTCACCTAAATCGATAATCAGTAACATAATCCCTACCGCCAATACTGAGCCGGGCAGGGCATAGCCTAAATTGGCAAAGCGTAAGCCCAACTTAATCGGCCAAGAGAGGCGTGTTTGTTGGCGCACGCTATTAACTAATACCGCCAAGCTAACCGTTAGCAGCGCCGCGCCGAGTGCAAGGATAAAACTATTGCTGATCCAATCGATATAACGCTCAGTCCATTCCTCCGCCACATAGCCGATGGCCCAAATCACTAATTGGCTAACGGGTAATACAAACGCCAGCACAACCACTATTGTCACAAAGCCGGTGACTAACCAGGCGCGAACGCCTTGAAGTTTGTAAGGGCGCGCGTGCAGACGTTGATGAGTGTCATAACGTGCGCGCCCTCGGCTCCAGCGTTCGATAAAAATCAGTAAAACCGCGATGCCTAGTAATAGTGTAGACAGTTGTGCCGCTGTTTGCAGCGAGCGAAAATCCTCCCATACGCTGAAAATCGCGCTGGTGAGAGTGCTGTAATTAAACATCGACACCGTACCGAAGTCGGCTAAAACCTCCATCAGCGATAGCATCGCACCGGCGGCAATCGCCGGGCGCGCCAAGGGTAAAGAGACGCGCCAAAACACGCCAAACGGTGTTAAGCCCAGCAAGCGGGCGCTTTCAATCAGGCTATTGTTTTGGCTGTAAAACGCATTGCGCGCTAACATATACACATACGGATAAAACACCAGTGTCATCACCAACATCACCGCCCAGCGTCCATCACGAATATCTAGCCCGCCCATATCAAACCAAGTGCGCAAGGCCGATTGCACCACCCCGGCGTAGTCAAATAATCCGATAAACACAAATCCCAAAACATACGCCGGAATAGCAAATGGCAAAAACAACATCCATTCCAACACACGCCGCCCGGGAAATTCGCACATGGTAACAAACCAAGCTAAGCCTACGCCCAGCAAGGTTACGCCGAGGCCTACGCCCAGCAACAGCCAAAGGGTATTGGTGAGAATATCGCTAAGAAGGGTAGCATACAGGTGCGCCCAAATTTCCCCGCTAGGCTCCAGCCAAGCGGATAAAATGCGCAAAATGGGCAAGCTGATTAAAATAATCAGTGCCCATAATGTGATTTGCCAATAGTGTTTAGGATTCATGCGGCCATTTTAGCCGATTGTGACGCTAAACTTCGACAGGAAACGTGCGGGGTGATTATTCATAACCGGCACGATTGATTAACATGGTAGCTTGTTGTTGTAATTCACCGACCCGGCTCAGGTTTAAGTCGTCTTGTTTAAAGCGTCCCCAGCTATCCACTTGCGCATCAACACCGATTTTTGGATTCGCCGGATATTCCTTATTCAGCGCGCCATAAATGCCTTGCGCGTCATCCGATACCAGCCACTCCAACAATTTCACCGCGCCATCGTAATTTTTAGCACTGTTTAAAATGCCAGCGCCGGACACGTTAATATGGGTACCGGTGCTAGCTTGATTCGCCCAAAATAATTTCAACGCCATATCTGGCTTATCGGCCTGCATCCGACCAAAATAATACGTATTCACGATGCCGACATCACATTGCCCGGCCAAAATGGCATCTAACACCTGCGAATCTTTTGCCTGGGGCTTAGAGGCTAAATTGCCCACCCAGTTTTTCAGCGTTTGCTCGGTTTGTTGTTCGCCATTGTGCGCAATCATCGCCGCCACTAATGACTTGTTATACACCGACCCGGAGGTCCGTAAGCATAAGCGGCCTTGCCACTTGGCGCTGCCCAAATCTTCGTAGCTGCTCAGTTGTTGTGGATCAACACGCTCGCTGCTGTACACGATGGTACGTGCCCGTACCGATAAGCCGGTCCATAAATTATTCGGGTCGCGCAAATGTGCCGGAATTTGGCTCGCAATGCGCGCGCTGTTTAACGGTTGAAACAAGCCTTGCGATGCGGCATACCACAAATTACCCGCATCCACGGTCATCAAAATGTCCGCCGGTGACTGATCGCCTTCGGCTTTTAAGCGTTCAACCAAGGCGCTTGCATTACCGGTTTGAAATTTTACCCCGATGCCGGTTTGCTTTGTAAACTCATCAAACAACGGCTTAATCAAATGCTCCGCTCGCGCCGAGTACACCACGACTTCATTAGGAAAAGGCTGTTTTACTTGCGTGGTTGTGCTGTTGTTATCTTGCTCAGCGCAACCGATTAACCCGATACTGATCGCCAGCGCGAATAATCCTTTTTTCATACATCACCTGTAGATTAATAAATTAATGTTGTTTTAAATGTGCGCCTTCGCACGAGGGAATGAAACCGATTAAGCGCTTCATTCACTTTTGCGCCGCGTCATGCATCAAATCTTGTAAAACATACTCAGCCTCGCGGTTGAAAAATCACGGATTACCGAGTTGCGACGGTAAAAGAGAATTATTCACATTCACTCGGCTTAAAAAACCGCCTTTAGGCGGTGGTAGCGTTAAGCGGCCTGTTGCCACTCCCCGAGTAAACAGCTTTCGAGGGTGCCGTAACGATCACACATCAACTGCGCTTCGCGGAAGGTGTGGGTGACTAAAATGGCCGCGGTATTTTGTTGTTTCAATAACTGACGAATTTCCACCGCTAAATGCTCGCTAAGCGTGGTATCTAAATTTGAAAACGGTTCATCAAATAAAATAAGGCTTGGGCGTGGAGCCAACGCTCGCGCCAGCGCCACGCGTTGTTGTTGCCCACCGGAGAGTTCATGCGGGTAACGATCGTGCATCCCTTGTAGCTGAATCAATTCGATTAATTCCGCCACGCGCGCATTGCGTTCAACTTTATTGAGTTTGTTTAAACCAAAGCCAATGTTTTGCGCCACGCTTAGGTGCGGAAACAGGGCGTTGTCTTGAAACACCATGCCTACGCCGCGTTTTTCCGGTGGCACGGTACATTGGCAACTGGCCAAACAATCATTATTAAGACAAATTTCACCTTTGGCGATGTCAACAAACCCAGCAATCGCGCGCAATAAGGTACTTTTTCCGCAGCCGCTTGGGCCAAGAATACCGACTATTTCGCCTGCGCTAATGTCGAGGTTGAAGCGATCGAGAACCGGCGTTTGGTTATAAACCACTTGAATATCGCTGATTTTGAGCATGGTGAAACCCATTTAATGTTCTTGGCTATAAATTTAAGCTAAATGATAGTAATTAGCAATAGCAAATTGTATTAAATTTATCGATTTGCGCGCCGAAGTTGTTTATGACCCATGACGGCGGGCATTTGTTGGCACGATGCTTAGACAGGCGATGTCGGTTTTTAGCAGGCCTGCTTCTTAATATCAAATCAATCGTACCGAATCAGCAGGCCTGCTGATTCGAGGTTTCCATTTTTTCGTTAGTGCCGCTTGCTGCGTCGGATTTGCGCTGCTCGTGTGTGTTTTTCATTGGCTGAGTGGTTATAAATCTTCTTTTCCATGCGTTTTGCCGCGTGTTGGGTAAAGCGCCTTGAGTGGCGAGGGCGCCGTCGGTGCGATTTTGGGCGGACGAAACGCATTCAGCTCATGTTGCAAGGCCGCGCTGTCGAAATCGTCGCCCGCTTCGGCGGCGAATAAATGGCGTTCAAATGCGTGCATCAATGCAAACAGACGCGGGTGGCTGAGCGCTAATGTGCGCCAATTTGTTACCCCTTGTTGCGCTAACCAGCGTTCTATCGCGTGATAACGCGCGGCGCCGTGTTGTTCAAATAACAGATGGGTGGGCGAGCTCGTTGGCGTAGGGGCGGCGGACGTTTGAACGGGTGAGATCGGCTGTCGGCTTCGCCGCCAAAGGGCATACAGCGTGAGCAGCCAAGCTAACGCCAAGGCCGCGCTGATATAGGGCCAAGGATTTGGTGTGTTTTCAGCGGCAGGCTCAGGCGTTGGCGTGTCGAGGGGGGCGGGTTTCGCTAATACGTCGAATTCTCTTGCATCAAGGCGGGCGATTTCCAGTTGATCGGTTTGCGTATTCCACCAAGGCAGTTCAATCGCTTGCAGGTTGAGTTTGCCCGCTTGTTGCAACACCGCGGTGGTGTTTTGCGTTTTGACGCTATAAATCGATAGGTCTTCGAGATGTTCGGTTTGCTCTAGCGGATCGGCATACAGGCGTAAGCCGGTTTGTGGCGGCCACTGCGGGTCTGGCAGTTGGCTGGCTTTTAGGCCTTTGGCTTGTAAGCGAATTTGGCGGTTAAGCGTGTCGCCGACGTGTAATGCGGCAGGGTGTTCGCCCCAGTGTTGTTCGAGCTTTAACGACTTAGCTGCAATCCAAGGTTGGTTGTCGGGATAGTTTGGCGGAATCGGTTTGACCTGTAAGGTGAGGGCTTGGGTTTGTTCACTGACCAGCCGAAGTTGGCGTTGGTGCAGTAATTCGCCTTCAAAGCGTTGCGGGGGAATGACCCATTCGCCGCTGTGTTGCGGATAAAGCGCGTATACCCATTCGTATACGCGGTAGGTTCGCCCTTGTACTCGGCGCTCAAAGCTGTGCTGGTTGCGTAAACGCTCGACTAGCGCGCCGTCAAATTGTGGCGGGTCGATGCTGCCGCGTATCAGGGTGCCTAAGTGATAGTAGCGCAGGGTGTAGATCACTTCGCTTTGGAGGTAGGGATCGGTGCGATCTACCTGTGCTTGCAAAAAGCTCATCGGGTAGTCGCTTAAGGCTTGTGAAGGCGCGCTGACTTCTATCGTTATGGGTTGCGAGCGCACGCCTTCGACTTCAAAGGCGGGCAGGCTAAGCTGTCCGGGGCGTTTGGCAATCAGTTGGGTGTCCCATTGGGTTGTGGCGCTATAGACGCCGTTGACTATACGCAGTTGGTTGGAGGCGGAAACGCCGAGGACTTCAAAATCGGCTTCGAGGTCGGAAAAATCCGGTCCCGGAGTTTGGGTTTGAAAATTGGCGATAACACGCAAGTGAATCAGGTCGCCTTGCTCGACACGTTGACGTTCTAACTCGGCGTGCAGGGTTTTTTGTGCCCATGCCCAAGAGCTTAGGCTAAGTAGAATAAATAAGACGATAAGGTGTGAAAGTCGGCGCATTACCATGGTTTCCCCGTTGTGTTCTGCGGCATTGATTGCTGATATTGATAGTCAAATTTGCGCTTTAAAAATAAGCCCGGTTCGTCGCGGATTTGATTTAGCCAAGCTTGCTCGGCGTGCTGTTGTTCACGTTGTTGTTCGCTTTGCGCGTCGTGTGCGCTCGGGGGGGCGTTGGCAACGCCGAGTGCCGTATTAGCAGGCCTGCTGCTATGTTCATTAGACGCATTGTTTTGTTGGGCGGCATTATCGCCTTGCGCGTCGGAGGCGTGCTGTGGCTGTTCGTTGGCTTGTGCGTCGGCGCCGTTATCAGCGTTATCAGCGTTATCAGCGTTATCAGCGTTATCGGCGCTATCGGGAGCGGCTTGTGACGGTGATGACGTATCGGCGCCGGGCGTGGAGGTATCGAGTCGCTCGTCGGCAGAGGCTGAATCCGGTGTCGCCTGCGGCGCCGTATTAGCAGGCCTGCTGGTACGTTCACTGGGCGCGTTGTTTTGTTGGGCGTTACTCTCGGCTTGCTGCTCGGCTTGCTGTGCGGCTTTGGCTTGTTGTATGAGGGCGAGGTTGCGCCGTGCGGCCTCAAGCGTCGGGTCGAGTTTAAGCGCGGTTTGATAGGCGGCTTCGGCGGCATCGAGTTGTTGTAGTTGTGCGAGCGCGTTGCCGCGATTGTAGTGACCTTGTGCGCGGTTATCTTGCGCAAACGCTTCGGCGGCTTGTTGGTAGCGACCTTGGCGATAAAGGACGCTGCCGCGCCAAGCGGGGTCGTTAAATTCGCGCTCCGCCGCGACTAAATCACCCTGTGACCAGGCCTGGTAACCTTTTTGATCCGGGGTGAGGAACATCTCGCGCCAGCGCTCGCTAAGTTGAATGGGCGGTTTGTCATTTGCTAGCGTTGGCGGGGCGTGGGTTGCGCCAATAACAAGCGGCAGCAGGCCAATGCCAGCCCACGCGCTCAGCCAGCCGCGTCGCGCGCCGAGTGCGAGGAGCGCGACAAGTACCCATAGCAGGTATACGCCGTAATCGAGTGCTTGGTTGAGGGTCTGTTCGGTTGCCTCTTGTGCGTTGGGGATAAATGGTGGCGCAAGTTCGCTTAAATCGCTGTCGTCGAGTTGTAGGCGGGCGAAGCGAGCGCCGCTGTCATGGGCGAAGGCGCTAAGACGGGTGAGTGGAACGGCGGCTTGAATCAGGCGGTTTTCGTTGTCGCGCATCAGGCCTTGTTGCCCAATGGCAATCGCGCCGCCTTGTTGTGTGCCGACGGCGAGAATGCTTAGGCTGGCGCCGCTGGCGGCGAGGGCGCGTTGAATCGGCAGACGCTCCGGGTCTTCAAGATCGTCGGTAATCCAAATTATGTGTCCTTGTTGAACGGCGGCGCCTTCGAGCAGTTGATTGGCCAGTTCAAATCCGCTAACTGCGTTGGCGCCGTTGGCGGGCATAATCAACGGTTGCAAGTGGGGTATCAAGTTGAGCAGGGTGCTGTTGTCGTCGCTTATTGGGCTGATAATATGCGCCGTGCCGGCATAAGCGACTAGGCCGACGCGCCAGTGCGGATGGGTGCTGAGCAGGTCGGTGAGTTTGTATTGTACGCGGCGAATGCGGTTGGGGCTGAGATCGTCGGCAAACATCGATAGGGATAAGTCGAGTACGATCACCACACCGCTTTGCTGTTGTTGAACGGCGATGGGTTGGACTTTCCAGCTGGGGCCGCTCAAGGCGAGAATCGCCAGTATCCACATAACGAACAGGCCAACAATCGGCCAAGGGCGCTTAGCGGGCTCTGTACCGAGCAAATAGGGTTGGAAGGCGGCGGGAAGAATGCGTTGCCAGTCGCTATGGGTTGTTAGGCGTTGCCAAAGCGCCCAGCTGAGGTAAAAGGCGGGGAGCAGTGCCAACAACCAGTAGGGGCGCAAAAAGATAAATTCGTTCATCCGACGCGCCCTCGGCTGTGGCGCCAAGCATAGATAAAGCTGAGCGTTAGGGCCAAGCCTAGCGGCCAGCTAAATAATTCGCTGCGTGCGCGATAGTGGTTCAGGGTGTAGTCGTTGGTTTCAAGGCGGTTAATGTGGTCGTAAATTTGCGCGAGCTGTTCGGTTTTACTGGCAAAAAAACTTTGTCCGCCGCTGCGTTGTGCAATGTGTTCGAGGGTGGCTAAATCAATATCGCCGCGTTGTGCGCCCTGGTCGCGGTAGCGTAGGTTTTCTTCGCCGCCAAACGCGATGGTGTGGATCACTAATCCCATCTGTTGGGCTTTGTCGGCGGCGACAAGCGGCTCGACCGATCCGGCATTATTGGCGCCGTCGGTGAGCAAAATCAGCACGGCTTTTTGGTTGCGCGCTTGGCGCAGGTGTTTGATCGCCAAGCCGATGGCGTCGCCAACGGCGGTGTTGTTGCCCGCCATGCCGATTTGCGTTTCGTCGAGCAGTTGTTGCAGGCTGGTTAAGTCGTAGGTCAGGGGGCTGACGATAAACGCTTGACTGCCAAATACAATCAGCCCCATGCGATCGCCTTGGCGTTGCGCGATAAAGTCGTCCACTACGCTTTTAACGGCGCTTAGGCGGTCGACGGCGCGTCCGTTGACTCGCATATCGGGTTTTTCCATACTGCCGGACAAGTCCACCGCCAGCAACATATCGCGACCGCTGGCTTCAAAAGGCGTGGGGGTGAGGTACCAAACCGGGCGCATCGCAGCGAGTATCAGCGCTAACCAGACAAGGGTAAACAGCGGCGATAGACGCGCGTTGGCTTGCAACTGAAGGCGCGGCTTAAGCGAGTCGCTTGCTGTGATGGGGGTCAACAATCGCGGCATTCGCAGCGGCGCTTGCTTGCGTGTGGCCGGTTTGAGTAGGCGAGCGACCAGCCAAGGCAGGGGCAAAAAGGCCAGCATCCACGGCCAAATAAAATCAAACTGTTGCCACAGCTGCCAACTCAGATTCATAGATGATGTTCCTCAATCCAGTGTTTGGCGTAAAACAAAATCGCCTCGCGTTGATGGCGGCTTAGTGTAATGGGTTGCGCTTGGTAATGCTGTGTGAGTAAACGCATCGCTTCGGGTTGTTCGATAAAACCGGCTTTTTGGCGTAAAAAATCTAACCAGGCCTGCTGATTTAATCCGGCACAAGCTTGGCGCCCATACACGGTTATCGCTACTTGCTTGAGCAGGGCATTGAGCTGGTGCAGCCATGCCGCGTCATCGTCTTGCGGGAGTTGGCGTAGCTGGCGCAAAGCGGCGCGGCGATAGGCGTTGTAACGGTAGCGTTGTAAACTATACCAACCGATGCCTGCGGCTAGGCCAAACAGGGTAATCAACACCATCCACACGCTGGTTGCCAACGGCCACCAACCCACGGCAGGTGGGAGCATAATGTCCTCAAGTTGGCTGAGCAATTCGGTGTTCATCGGCGTAATAATCCGTGCTTGATGCAGGCGCTCAGCGGCGATTCGTCGGTAGAAAAGGCAAGCAGCGGAATACGTTGGCCGTGGAGCGCGTGTTGGCAGTGTAACCAAGCCTGCTGATAGCGTTGTTGGTAGGCCGTTTGGTCGTGTTCGGCGCGCAGGGTGTGTTGGTGCTCGCCATCGCTAAATGTCCAGTCGCCCTTTGAAGGTAAGGTGTATTCCAAGCGATCTTGCAGATGTAACGCTAGTAAATCACAATGCGCGCGCAGCTGTTGTAACAGGGCTATATCCTCACTTTGCAGCGCTAATAAATCGCCGATAATAATCAGTTTACTGCCCGGGCGTGCCCGTTGGCGCACATTCTGTAGCGCGCCTGTCCAGTGGCCTTGGCGTTGTGCAGGGTGCGCTAGGCCGTGGTGCAAACTAAGCGCCTGTTGCAATAGTTGCAGTAGCGTCGGCGCTTGGCGTTTGGGTTCGCTGTAGTGTTGCTGTTCGGCGCTAAACACCAGTCCGCCGACGCGATCGCTTTGATTAAGCGTCGCCCAGCCCAGAATCGCGAGCAGGTCGAGCGCCAAAACCGATTTAAAACAGCGCTCGCTGCCAAAAAACAAATTTTCGCTTTGTTCGACCACAAAAAACACCGGCCTTTCGTGTTCCTCGCTAAACAGTTTGGTGTGGGGTTTTTCGGTGCGGGCGGTGACTTTCCAATCGATATGACGCACCTCGTCTCCGGCTTGATAAGGGCGTACTTCACTAAACGTCATGCCACGTCCTTTTCGTAAGGTCGGCACGCTGGCACCCAGCTGCGCCATCAGCGGTTGTTGATGCCCCAGTTTGAACGGTCGCGTTAGCCAACGCCAGTGCTCTAGGCGCGCCAAGTCGGCATACACGCAGGCTTCGTCCAGCTTGCTCACACAATCGTTACCCATTCTAATAACGCATTTATCACCGAATCGACGCGTTTGTTTTGCGCTTGCGCTTCGTAACTGATTAATAAACGATGACGCAACACATCATGCACCACCGCTTGCACATTGTCCGGGCTGACAAAGTCCTGAGCGTTTAACCAAGCATGCGCACGCGCGCCGCGTGATAACGCTAACGTGGCACGCGGACTGGCACCATACGCAATCCATTGCGCCAGTTGTGGGCTATAACGCGCGGGTTGGCGCGTCGCCATTACGATTTCAACAATATAGTCTTTAACCGCCTCGCTCATGTGTAAATCCAGCACGGCTTGGCGCGCGCTAAACAAATCGGCTTGTGCAATCGGTGTCGGTAAGGTGAGGGAGGGGTGGGCGCGTTGCTCGTTCTCCACCAGCTCCAAAATTTGGCGCTCGCTGTCGCGGTCGGGATAATCGATATTCACCTGCAACATAAAGCGATCAAGTTGCGCCTCCGGCAAGGGATAGGTTCCTTCTTGTTCAATCGGGTTTTGTGTCGCCATTACCATAAACAAACGTTCCATCGGCAAGGTACGTTGTCCCACGCTCACCTGACCTTCACCCATCGCTTCGAGTAACGCCGATTGCACTTTCGCCGGCGCACGGTTAATTTCATCCGCCAAAATCAAATTATGAAAAATAGGCCCGGGCTGAAATTCAAATAAGCCGGTTTGAGCGCGATAAATCTCCGTGCCGGTAATATCGGCAGGCAATAAATCAGGGGTGAATTGAATCCGATGAAACCGCCCTTCTAGCTGCTGTGCCAGTGTTTTAATCGCTTTGGTTTTCGCCAAACCGGGTGGGCCTTCAACCAGCAAATGCCCATCTGACAATAACGCAATCAACATCCGCTCGATTAAATGCGCTTGACCAATAATTTGCCCATTCAACGAGGCTTGTAAAGCTTGAAAACGGTCAACTAAATTCTGCATGCAAAGCCATCCAATAAGCCATGATTAGGGGGTAACCATTATGGCAAACTGAAACCAAAATGCAAACTAGGGTTTAACGTCGTGTTAAGTGAGATTAAATGGAATTAGCAGGCCTGCTAGGGTCTGTTGATAAGTCATTTTTGAACCACAGAGACACGAAGGCACGAAGTTTTTTAAGTGTGGCTTCAAGTAATTAAATCATGGATTTTTGCAGATAGTTGTTTGTACCCATCGTTTTGGCCGAATAACAAATCGACGCAGAGATTAACTAAAACCTGACTTATCAATTCGTTAATGCCGACAGGCTTTAATAAAAAAACACTGAAAGACAGAAAAGAAAAAGCCCCGAAAGTTTGTGGGGGGACAAACAATCAGGGCTTTTTTATATTGGTGCGGGAGAAGAGACTCGAACTCTTACACCTGAGGCGCCAGAACCTAAATCTGGTGTGTCTACCAATTTCACCACTCCCGCAATTCTGTTTAAACTCGGCGAACCCAGTTTAAGAATTTCGTGGTGGCTGCACCTGGAATCGAACCAGGGACACACGGATTTTCAATCCGTTGCTCTACCAACTGAGCTATGCAGCCATGCGTTAAGCTGGCGTATTATAGATAGGGCGTTTGAACCTGTCAAACACTATTTCAAAAAAATGTAAAAATTGTTGCGGGGACGAATTAGGGACGAATCAGGGATAGTTTATAAATCCAATTTTGCCAAAATGACAACCGGACTAAACCGCCGATTTTATCCGCCTTTAACCTGCTTTTTCATCATTAGAATCCGATTGAGTATCTACTTTTCTTCCTGGACTTTTAATAAAATTTTGGTTTATTTATAGAAGGGGTAAAGAAAAGGTTTTCAATCCGTTGCTCTACCAACTGAGCTATGCAGACATTTTGCATCAGCGCTCCGAAACCACCGTAGAAAATGAAGGTTATTTACGATAATCAGCAGGCCTGGTGATAGGCCTAAACGATTAAAAAAACAACGGCTTGAATAACGGACAAAAAAGACTCACATAAAAATAGCTTGGTACACCTGCTCCAATGCGGCTACCTCGCCATCGGTTAAACCAACAAACTCTTTGGCGCGCGCGCACGCAGACAAGCGACCTTGATTTTGCGATAAAAACCGCACGAGTAAATCGGTCATTTTTTGCGGCCAATCCAATTGCTCATTAACGCGCGCCACAAACGCATCATACTTGTTTAAATAATCCACCTCTTGTGGCAATAACTCGCTAATGGTTGTCGCAATACAGTCGGCTAAAAACTCAGCCTGCATGGTGGCATCAAAATAGCGATAAAGGTCGGCGGTTTGATTGGTGACGACCACATTGTTTTGCGGACTGACTTGCCACTCAATACAATCTAAACGCGGCAAAGAGTAGGCTTGCAGTACACGGCGATAGGTCTCAATTTGTTGCAAAATCACAGACGACACCGGGAATACCAAACCTTTTGGTACAAAACCGGTTTCAGCCAATACATGATGAATTAAATAACGATGCAAACGCCCGTTGCCATCTTCAAACGGGTGAATAAACACAAAACCAAACGCCATCATCGTGGCAAGCAAGACAGGTGGAAAGTCGGTTTGTTTTAAGCGCGCATAGGTTTCGAAAAGCCCTTGAATCAAGCTGGGTAAATCGTCCGCTTTGGCTGAAATATGCTCCGGTAAAGGCGCGCCGGTATAGCGGTCGTGCAAGCCGATAAAACCGCCTGCTTGTCGTAAGCCCAGTTGAATGAAGAGCCGATCAGACAATACTAACTGCTGTAATCGTTCTAATTCAGCTAAGGATAGCGGCTGCTTTCCGGCCATCGCTATCACACGTCCCCAGCGAGCCACCCGACTTTGGGGCGGTTGCTCTCCCTCAATAGTAAACGAGGCTTTGGAATCGGCTAACAGTAAAAAACTCGCAGCACGGGCTAACACATCAGGATGACAGTTTCCCACCACATCAAGGGCTTGGCCTTGCCAGTTCGCCTGTAACCAACGCTCAAGTTTTGGTGTTTTACGAATCAGCGGACAAAAATCCTGTGTACCGGGCAGGTTATTATTCACTCGGTGTCGCGGGGATTTTTCTACACGCCCGGCATATTGCAGACGCTCACTGACCAAATCCACATAACCGCCCAAGGTCGCATCGCTCAAATCCAAACGCTGTTGTAATAGCCATTCATATAAAAACCAAACTCGCCGACTATAGGCTCCGGTCGGTTCTAATTGGATGGTTTGCTGCATTATGTCGGGGGGAATTTTTTGAAACAGGGCCTTTAACAGCCAAAGATGAATGCCCTCGTACTTCAACGCAAAGGTTAAGTGTCCCAAAAGCGAGTTGGGCGGTGCATGACGTGGCGTAAGCAAGACCCAAGCGTTGATCTCTGCCACCTGATGCTTGCGACCAATCGCAAACAGTCTATCCGGCATGGGAACATACAAGTCGTAATCTTGTATTAACGCGCTATAACCGGCCAGTTGCGCAGCTTCAACGGGAATGGATATTTTCATGAAAAAGGATTTCACCTTGTGAAAAATAATAATTTATAGCCATTTTACATGAATTTTAATTTTTATCGTGCAACCAAACCACCCGCAAAACAGCCAGGCCTGGTTGTCTGCGATTAGCCAATCGCGGAAGGCATGACACCAAAACGCTCATAGAAATAACGGGTAAAACGTGATTGGTTGGAAAAACCGAGTTGAGCAGCAATGTCGGCAATCGTAAAAGCCTTATCGCGTTTTTGCAGGAGTTCGTAGGCGTAATCAAGTTTCTTTTGGCGGATAAATTCGCGTGGCGTACAATCGTAGTGTTTCAAACAGGCGTATTGCAATCCGCGTGCCGACACGCCCAACACCAGTTGTAATGCCGACAGACTTATCGGCTCTTCAATATGCTGCTGAATATAGTCCTCGAACTTTTTCATCAACGCATTGTGTTTTAAGCAGGCCTGGTCTTGGGTGCTGAGGGTGGCGGCTAAAAAGTGTTCCGGCTTGAGCAGCATTGCCAATAAACGATACACCTGATCATCGAACGCATTGAGTTTAAGCAGCTCGACATTCATGCCAAATAAATCAATTTGTTTAATCAGGTTGATAAACAGTTGTTTGAAATCCACCTCGCCGTATTGCATTTGAATTTGTTTAAAATCGAGGCCAGTAATGGGTTCGACCTGCGCCCCCGCCATTAATGCCAAGGTACGATTGAGCCGGGTTAAATCGAAGGTGATATAGACATTGCCGGTTAAACTTTGTTCACTGGATTCATAAATATTGACCACGCCTTCGGGCACTAATAACGCCTTTTTTAAATCACCGCGTTGCAGTTTTCGGTCGATATTGAGCTGATAGCCACCGGACAAATGCAGCATGATCGCGTTTAAAGCGACATCGGCATCGGCGCGAATGTGGGTCATATAGGAGTTCACTATCGCAATATCATTCACCGCAATCCCATTGGCTTTGTAGAAAAAGTCGCGCTTGTTTTTCGAATCAAAATCCGCACGCGGCGCGGCATGGCTGTAAAGCTCACCCAAAGCTTGATAACGGCTTTCGGTCATGGCATGTCCTTCACCAAACAATAAATGCGGTGCAATCGGCTGGCGCATCATCACTTATCCCCCGAAGTTATTGCGCTGTCAAAGACACTGACGCGATTTCGACCCTGCGCTTTACTTTGGTAAAGCGCAATATCGGCGAACTTTATCAACTCGCTGAGGCTGGTGGCTCCGCTGTGTTCGGCGCTGGCCATACCGATACTCAAGGTAACAATGGCTTGCGGCGCGTCAAGGTGTTCGCGGTGTAGATGGGTAATGTGTTGGCGCAGAGTTTCAGCTAGTAACCAGGCCTGCTGATGTGGGATGTTGACCAGCGCGATAAACTCCTCGCCACCATAACGCGCAATAAATCCTTGATGTGGCGGCAGGTGTTGCACAAGGCTATGCGCAACCTCAACCAAGCACGCATCGCCTTTTTGATGCCCATAACGGTCGTTGTATTTTTTAAAGTAGTCGATATCAATCATCAATACCGATAATGGCTGGCGTTGCGCCACATAGTCTTGCCAATAGTCCGGCGCGTGCTGTTCCAAATAATGCCGGTTATACACCCCGGTTAAGCCATCGCGTTGACTGAGTTCATGCAGTTTTTGGTTCGCTTGCTCAAGGTGTAGCGTACGTTGCTTAACTTTTTCTTCGAGGCTTTGTGCATAGGCTTCCAGCGCGTTATGCGCCTGACGCGTTTGCTCAAACATCGTATTAAACGAATCGGCTAAGCGCCCTAATTCATCGTGGCTGACGACTTCAACCTTTACCTCGCTATTGGGGTTATTCGCTTCGGTCAACGCACGGGTGATATGACGAATTTGCAAGGTATTGCGCCAAGCGATAATCCCCGCCACCATCAATGTCAGCAACGCAAACAAAATGGATGCACCGACCAAAAACGCGCGTGTGCTGTCTTTAAGCTGTACAAAATGGCTATTCAGTTGGTGCTGTATCGACAAAACTTCCGCCTGTGGCACTACCCCGACCACATACAGCGTTTGGCGCTCAATCGACTCGGTTTGCGGCGACCAAATCGGCGGTTGGCGTAAAGCTTTAAACCGAATTAAAAACCCGTGTCCTTGCTGGTCGTTAAACGCATAAAACGCGTGCTTTTCAGCGGCTTGGTGTTGTGCAATCGTCGCCAGCTCCGCATTCGCCGAAAGGGTTAAATTATGGCCGCCAATGCGCACGCTTTGCGTATCGCCTGTTTGCTCGACCAAAGACAACGCCGCCAACTGTTGTTCGGTTAAACCGATGACATCGCCATTTTGTTTCATTAAAAACACATAGCCGTTTTCACCAACGCGCTCGTTTTTAACCAAGTCGATAATCGCGTTGACAT
Organism: Thiomicrospira sp.; assembly: GCA_034005865.1. Lineage (GTDB taxonomy): Bacteria > Pseudomonadota > Gammaproteobacteria > Thiomicrospirales > Thiomicrospiraceae > Thiomicrospira. Next base: position 44,705 of record JAVETW010000007.1, read on the forward strand.
TAAAATCAAACCCCGCCACGCCCGCTACAGCATCACGTTTGGCCGTCCATAACGGTGCCCAAAATGTCAAAGTGGTCCCCGCACCGGCGGCATCTTCGTACAAGGGTGTCCAGGTGATATTGACGTGATCAAAAACTCGAACTCGAAAAAATGAATCAACAACTTGAATCGCGCGTGAGTGAAAGAACCTCTGAATTAGTTGCCAGTGAAGCTCGCATGCGCCATCTCGCGGCGACCGACGAATTAACCGGTCTAGCCAATCGGCGTGCATTTTGGAAAGCGTTAAATCAGCAAGTTCAATTAAGCCGTCAACTGCAACAGCCTTTATGTTTAGTCATGCTCGATTTAGATTATTTTAAAGTGATTAACGATGAACATGGTCATGCCGCAGGGGATCATGCCCTTAGATCGGTAAGTCGTATCATGCAAAACCTGTGCGAAAACCATCAACTCATCGGTCGTTTAGGCGGCGAAGAGTTTGCGATTATTCTGCCCGCGTGTGATTTAAATCAGGCGCAAGTTTTTGCAGAGGCGATACGTGTCGCCATTCAAAATCAGGCTAAACACCCGCAAAACGGCAAACAATTGACGGTTAGTATTGGTGTTACACAGGCCAATGCTCAAGACTCCAGCGATAGCCTCAGCGCCAAAGCGGATAAAGCGCTATATCAGGCAAAAAACACGGGGCGCAACCGCAGCTGTGTTGAAATCGCTTAACGCCAAACCCCAATAAAGCCCTCGGCAAAAGCAACAACATGTTGTCTATTCCTATCAAAGCATTGAGTGTTAAAATGTTTTTTCTTATTTAGCTGAGCAGATGTTTATGTCACTTGAGTTTACCGCCAATCAACTTAAAGCCTGTGGTCATCCGGCACGTTTACGTATTTTAAATTTATTACAGCAACAGCCGTCTTTGTGTGTGTGCGAATTAATGCGTGTACTCGATTTCGGCCAAAGTTTTGTGTCGCGTCATTTAGCGATTTTGCGCGAAGCGGATTTAGTGATCGCGGAAAAACAAGGTACTTGGGCGCATTACAGCCTCGTACCAAACGCTTTGCCGTTACTCAACGTTTTAAACCTAGCTGATATTGCTGAATTGCAAGCGGATATCCGCCAATTAAATAACGCCGGTTGCCAAGCCTGCTAAGGAACAATATGCGGTTTATAAGTTTCGCTTTAATATTAAACCTACTACCAGGCCTGGTGCTGGCGCAAACTAAAACCGCCGCCGAAATTATCGAAGCCTCACTGAATCTTTGGCGCGGCGACACCTCATACAGCGTCACTGAAATGACGATCCATCGCCCAACTTGGCAACGTGATATGCGCATGGAAGGTTGGACTCGCGGCATGAAAGACTCATTGATCCGTTTTATTTATCCGCCGCGTGATGCCGATAATGCCACCTTAAAACTTGATAATGAAATGTGGATTTTCACCCCCAAACTCAACCGCGTCACTAAATTACCCGCCAGCATGATGACCCAATCGTGGATGGGATCGGATTTCTCCTATAACGACTTGGCGCGTTCTGATCAAACTCTCGAAAACTATAGCCACACATTACTCGAAACTCGCATCGAAAATGGCCGTAACGTGTATATCATCGAAGCGATTCCCAAAGCCAACGCACCGGTGGTGTGGGGCAAAGAAGTCGCTAAAATTCGTGATGATTATGTAATTTTAGAAAACGTGTTTTATGATCAGTCGATGCAAGTGGTTAAAACCTTGCAGACCTTAAAGGTGGATGATTTGAAAGGTCGGCCTTATCCAAGCGTGATGCGTATCACCAATGCCGATAAAGCGGATCACTGGACGGAGATTCGTACCAGTCAGATTTTGATTGATATTGATTTGCCGGATTATTTATTTACGCTGGCGAACCTGCAACGCCCACGAGCGTGGCAGGCACCAAAATAACCCTTAACGCCTAGATAACGCTTAGATAACGCCTTTGCGTTGCGCCAAAAAGCCGATAACATAAAACGCGCCGATTACCGCCAAACCTAGCCATGTATCGCCGGTACTCGCTAATAAATCGATTAGCAACGGCGTCAAATAGTTCGCCAATATCGCAAAACCAAACGCACAAAACAACATAAATGTTGTGATGCGTAAAAAGAACTGCAACCCGCCGATTTGTTTTTTAAGCATTAGCGTTAAATCATTGCCGTAAATAACCAATAAAGTCGCCATCATCGCCAAACCAATTTGGCTTAAATAAGGCCGAACCCAGCCTGAAATTATCGCTAAAAAATCAGTAATAAAATTCACTTCCATCTTACCCTCTCTTAGTTTTCCCTAAAAACGCGCTTTATCATATCAAAAAGTGCACAAAAAGCGCACGGCCTTTACAACCTGTTTACACAGGCTTTAGAATCGCTTTATGCTAAACTCAGCAATCTACGGATTAGACTACGGATTAAAAACAGGCGGACATATCACAATGGGGTTTCTGTTTAAGCTGGCATGGCGTAACTTATGGCGTCATCCAAAACGCACCATCATGACGATTTTTGCCATGACACTCACCAGTGCGTTATTTATCTTTATGTTGGCGTTTCAAATGGGGTCTTATAACGCCATGAAAGTAAATGCCTTGTCGTTATTGGATGGTTTTGGTCAATTCCAACAGGCCGATTATCTCGATACCCCATCACTGCGTAACAGTTTCGACATTCAACCGCAATTGCAAAACCAACTCAACCAACTACCAGGCCTGGTGGTCACGGCTTATCGCATTCAGGCATTCGGTTTACTCAGTGCCGGCGACAACAATCAACGTAACCAAGGCGCAATGGTATTAGCAGTACAACCTCAAGTTGAACCGCAAATTTCACGCTTGGCTAAACTGGTTAAACAAGGCCGGTTTTTAACCGCTAACGATAGCAATCAATTAGTTATCGGCGAAGCACTGGCGCAATTATTAGATGTCAGCATCGGTGACGAAATCCAATTATTAGGCCAAGATAAGGAAGGCAGTTTAGCAGCGGATATTTTTACCCTAGTGGGGATTTTTAACTCCGGCACCGCCGATTTGGATCGCCAATTGGTATTGATGCCGTTTGATTACGCTCAAGTGTTGTTCAGCATGGAAAATCAAGCACATCAGTTAGCGATTATCAGCGAATCTTTTCAGCAAATTGAACAACTCGAACCGCAACTGCTGGCGCTCGCAGAGCAACACAACCTAACCTATCGCAATTGGCGTGAACTGCAACCCGGCGTCGCACAAGGCATAGATTTAGACTATTACTCCGGCTTTATTTGGTATGTGGCGATTTTATTTATTGTGGTGCTGATTTTATTTAACACCTTATTAATGTCGGTTTTAGAGCGCGAACGCGAATTTGGTTTAATGCTGTCACTCGGTTTATCGCGCCAACAACTCGCTTGGTTAACGCAGCTGGAAACCCATTTCACGCTCGGACTCGGTTTAATTTTCGGCATTATTAGCGGCATTTTAATCACGCTGTATTTTTATCAAACCGGCATCACCATTCCGGGCACTGAAGAAATGTTCGCCCAATACGGCATGGATGCCACCACCTACCCTAACCTCACCCAAATGGCGATTTGGTTTGCGCCCGGTTTTTTATGGTTAAGCACCTGGCTAATGTCGGCAATGATTGTGTGGCGCATATACAGCCTGCATCCGTTATCGGGGAGACAAACTAAATGAGTGTGCGTTTATCCACCTTTGCTTGGCGTAATTTATGGCGAAATGCGCGCCGCACGCTGGTGTTAATCAGCGTGTTCACGCTCGGTATTTTCACCATGTTATTGATTCAGAGTTTTTTACAAGGCTGGATCAAAAGCACCTTTGAAACCACCTATAAAAACCTCGCTGAACCAATTCAAATTCATCAACCGGCCTATATCGACAACCCCGAAGTTGAACATTTTTTTGCCTTTGATCAACGCATCACCGATTTATTAGACAAGGCCGACATCCAATATACCCAGCGCATTCGCATCGGCGCGACCATGCAAAGCGAATACGACAGCGTATCGGTGATGGTGGTCGGCATTAACCCGGAAAGCGAACAGCGTATTTCGTTTTTAAACGAAGCCATTAGCCAAGGGCAATACCCAAACTTTGCACCAGGCCTGGTGGTGGGTGAAAAACTCGCCAAACGCCTTACCACCCAACTCAATCGCCGCGTGGTGTTAATGACACAAAAAAATGGCGGCGGTTTGGCTGAAATTGGTTTACCGATTATCGGTTTATATAAACACCCCGACCCGCGTGTAGAAGAAAGTCTGGTTTTTATGCCGCTACCCACCGCCGCCAACTGGCTTAATGTCGGTAATGGTGTTCACCAAATCGGCATCATTCCGCACACTGATAACAAAGCAGTGATTCAAGCGCTGGGCGCACAGTTGCAAAGTGCCTTGCCCGATTTAACGGTACAAACCATCTGGCAACGCCAACCGGTGCTGGAAGCCACTATGGAGCTGTCGGATAAAATGATCTGGATTTGGTTAGGTTTTGTATTGTTACTCATGATGCTCGGTATGCTCAACACGCTGATGATGTCGTTATACGAACGCCAACAAGAATTTAATCTGCTGTATTCGTTGGGCATCAAACCGCTGCGTTTACGGCTGTTAGTCACCTATGAAATCGTATTTATCGTGCTGGTTTCCACCGCTTTGGCAATCAGTTTGATGCTCGGTTTAGTCGCTTGGGTCGGTGATGGCATCGAACTCAAACGCTTTGCCGAAGGCGCGGCGCAATTCGGCATGGGCACCACGCTGTATTTATTAATTGATATACCGAAATGGACCGATGTTTTAGTGGCGACCTTAACCACCACCTTGCTGTTTAGTTTATGGCCGGTTTGGCGCGCCACCCGCCACAACCGACTGCAAGCGCGTTAAACCGGGAAATCAGCACAAAAAACCGAAGGATTCACATGCAACCGATTCTACGTATTGAACAACTTTGTAAACATTATCATGATGGCGACAAAATCATCCAAGCGGTTGATCATGTCGATTTAACGATACAAAAAGGCGAATTTATTTCGTTATACGGCCCATCCGGTTCCGGCAAAACCACCCTGCTGAATTTAATCGGCGGCCTAGAACGTGCCGATAGCGGCGATATTATTTTAAACGGCCAATCCACTCCCCAACTCAACACCGATCAACTCACCGAGTTACGCCTTAATCAAATCGGTTTTATTTTCCAATCCTACAACCTGATTCCGGTATTCAGCGCGTTAGAAAACGTCGCGTTTATTATGCAAATGCAAGGCCAAGACAAAGCCAGCACGCTAGAACGTGCACACGAAGTTTTAAAAGCGGTAGGGTTAGAAGGGCTGGAAAATCGCCGTCCGGCGCATCTTTCCGGCGGCCAACAACAACGGGTAGCGATTGCACGCGCGATCGCCGCCAAACCGAGTTTAGTGTTAGCCGACGAACCCACCGCCAACCTCGACAGCCAAAATTCACGCGCGTTGATAGAACTGCTAAAACAGCTAAATGAAGAACTTAATATGACCTTTATTATCACCAGCCACGACCCGGCTGTAATTCACTTTGCACCACGTCAAATTCAACTCCAAGACGGCAAAGTAGTGTCCGATTCAACCAAATAAAAAGGAACTAAAAATGCGCAGTTTATTTAAAAATGGCACAGCCTTTCGAGCCACCAGGCCTGGTGCAGGGTTAATCGCCTTATTATTTGCCACATTATTCAGTTATCAGACCCAAGCCAACGACGATAACGCCTTTTGGCAAGCGCTGCAAAGCGGCGGCAAAGTCGTATTAATACAACACGCCAAACTGGATGAAGCGGTCGGTGATCCGTTTTCGCTCGACCCATCTTGTTTTATCGAACGCAATTTATCTGACGAAGGCCGCCAACAAGCACAAGCCATCGGCCAAGCCTTCCGCGACCACCAAATCAAAATCGACGCCGTTTGGGCAAGTCCGCATTGCCGCACCAAAGACACCGCCGAACTCGCGTTTGGCCAATATGAAATCAAACCCGAACTGCGTTTAATTCGCGCTTTAACCGAAGAGCAAGCCAAGCTGAATATCAATCAACTGAAAAAAATCATCAGCGACTATCAAGGCCAAGGCAATTTAGTCATGGTGACGCATCGCCCCAATATTGGCGAACTGATTCACCAACGCGTGCAACCGGGTTATGTCGCGGTCATCGAACCGCTGGGGGACGGCCTATTTGATTTAGTCGCAATTAAGGTTTTTGATTAATGCGTCTGCGGGTTTTGCGTTGGGGTTTACATGGGCTATTACCAGGCCTGGTTGTTAGTGCTCTAACCGGTCAGGTTGCCGCCGACTGGTCAGGTCATATAAAAGGGCTCGGTCAATCAATTGATAATGACGCGTTTATCGCCTCTGATCTACGGCTAAAAACCCAAGTCGATCAACTGGCCGACCACCAGGCCTGGTCGTTTAAATTCGACTACCAATTACAAGCCGCCGCCAGTGACGGCATCCGCAACCTGCCCCGACCAAATGACAAAACCCAAGTATTTAATCTGCAACACAGCCTGCTTAACGAACAAGATGTCATCGCCCAACATCGCATTGATCGTTTAAGCGTCAGTTACACTCAAGCAAACTATTCGTTACATTTAGGTCGCCAAGCGTTTAGCTGGGGACAAGGCCAAATCTTTAATCCATTAGACTTATTTAACCCTTTCGCCCCCACCGCGTTTGATAAAGAATACAAACCCGGCAGCGATATGATTCATGCGCAATATTTAATGGATTCCGGCGATGATTTCAGCTTACTAGCCGTCCCCAGACGCAACATACAAACCGGCAATATCGAACAAGATCAAAGCTCATTCGCCGCTTTTTGGCGACATTTCGCCACCATAGAAACCCACATCATGCTCGCCAAAGATTATGACGACACGGTTTTAGGATTATCGTTTGGCGGAAACTGGCTCGACGGCCAATGGAATTTAGAACTCATGCCCACCCAATTAGACAACGGCGACATCAAAACCAGCGCACTGATTAACTACCACCAGGCCTGGTCATGGCTGGAACGAAATGTAACAGGATTTATCGAAGGGTTTTATAACAGTTTTGGTGAAGCAGACGCCAAGCCGACCACCTTATCCAACGAACTCGCCGTTCGCATCGCACGCGGACAATTGTTTACCAAAAATCAATACTATCTCGGTTTAGGCGGCACAATGGAAATCACCGCCTTATCCAGCCTAAGCGCCAGCGCACTGCAAAATCTGCAAGACAACAGCGGCCTGATTATGCTCAACGGCGTCTATTCTCTCTCCAACACCCAGCAACTGCTGCTCGGCATCCAACAAGCCATCGGCGCAAACAACAGCGAATTTGAAACCACCACCCAAGCCTATATCCAATGGGCAGCGTATTTTTAGCGCATCTGTATTAACCCCACGTAATAACAAAACCAAGCCTGCTTTAAACATAACAAAATAAAATGGCGGCATATTACGTGTTATAACTGAATGCCTTCTTATCAATATAGCGACCAAGGACTTACCTATGACAAATCTCTACCCACACCTATTCACCCCTGTAAAGCTCGGCGCATTAACCCTTCCCAATCGAATTATCATGGCACCCTTAACGCGCGCTAGAACTGAGGTCAACCACATTCCGACTGACTTGATGGCCGAGTATTATGCGCAACGCGCCAGCGGCGGCCTTATTATCGCCGAGTGTTCGATGGTTATGCCGGGCACCAGTGCCTTTTGGAAAGAACCCGGTATCTATTCGCCTGAACAAATCGAGGGCTGGAAAAAAGTCACCGATGCTGTGCACGCGAAAGGTGGACGCATTTTTTTACAAATTTGGCATGGTGGTCGCGCCTGTCATCCGGCGTTAAATGATGGTAAAGCAGCGGTTGCGCCCAGTCCGATTGCAATTGCGGATGAAGTAAACACACCGCAAGGCAAGTTGCCCTATACCCTTCCGCACGCGCTCACGCTGGATGAAATGCCTGCGATAGTTGATGCGTTTAAACAAGGCGCAAAAAATGCAAAATTAGCTGGCTTTGACGGTGTGGAAGTACATGGCGCAAACGGCTATTTACTCGACCAGTTCTTACGCGATGGCAGTAATCAACGAACCGACGAATATGGCGGTTCAATTGAAAATCGTGCGCGCTTGTTATTGGAAGTTTTACAAGCGGTTATTGACGTTTGGGGCAATGACCGGGTCGGTTTAAGGCTGTCGCCAGTCAATAGCTTTAATTCAATGCAAGACGCTGACCCAATTGGTTTGACTGAGTGGTTAGGCACTAAGCTGAATGACTACAACTTGGCCTACCTACATTTAATGCGCAGTGATTTTTTCAGCTTACAAAAACAAGACGTTTTATCCGCTTGCCAAAAAGTTTACAACGGAAATCTCATTAGCAACATGGGCTATAGCGCACAGGAAGCCGAAGACGCGATTGCGCAAAAGAATGTCACAGCCGTTGCTTTCGGTGTACCTTACCTAGCCAATCCTGACCTACCGGAACGCTTCAAAGCAAGCGCACCACTCAACGAAGCGGATGCGACGACTTTCTACACGCCAGGTGCAAAAGGCTATACAGACTACCCTTTTATGAAAACAAAAGATTAACACTCGGTTGAATTTAAAGCCGTTGCTACAATAAATGGATTTAAATATTCCGAACCCAAGACCCGCGTAAGCGGGTTTTTCGTTTCTGAGGGGAGGGGTATTAAATTAAAAAAACGCGGCAGGACTGAGATGAAAGCGTTGGGCAAGGCGCTCTATGTGCTGTTTCGTTAATGCTCGTTTGCCATGCAAGACTTGTGAAATAAGGCTTTTACTTCCTATTTCTTCCTTTAAGTCGTCCATTTTTAACTGATATTGCTCCATTAGCGTGGCTAACAGTGGCACGCCTTTTTCTAGTTTTGCCAAATCTTCGTTAAAGGCCTTAAACGCATCCGCTTGGTTTTCCCATTCAGCGATACGCAGGCTTAATACGTCAACTAAAAACCGATTCGATGCGTAATCATCAAACAAATGCTCCACTAAAGCTAAGGCTTGTTCGTACTCTTCATCACAGGTAATTTGATTTATAAACGGAATAGTCGAAACAAGTGCTTCAATGGACGATGTGGGTATATGAATAGCGGCAGTCATTGTCTGTCCTTTGCGTAATTACGGCACAATTTGTCATATTCAGCATGGGTCACGATATGTTTTACAAAGACCTTTTGATATTGAAATTCAATCGCTGCAATCATGCGTAAATGGTTTCCGGCAATATCAAAAACCCACCATTTATCGCGATTTTTAAAGTTATCTAAACTTGGAAACACATTACGCATGCTCTCTGGTGTTGCAAAATCGCTTTTTTCTAAGGTTCGATATACATTCAACAACGCATTTCGGGCGTTTGGATACTGAGTAGCCGCATCCAAAAAAGGTTTTTTAGAGATGACATGCATTAACTGAGCCTTTAAATAGCATAACACAAGTTTACTTTTTGTAAACAAAGTGGGCTGAAAAGACGGGAATGGATGGCTCATACCCGCCTGGCGATTTAAGAACTATTTTTTCACCGCTGACAACACCATGCCCATGGTGTGTTTGGCGCCGGCTTTGAGTTCGTAGCCGTTTTGCAGCGCGTTGCCGGCTTCGGCACACACCATAAATTCGTATTGATCGTCGGGCATATCGGCAAAGGCTTTGACACCTTCTGCGCCCGGATTCCACACAATGGTGCTGGCGCTGTTGATTTTGTCCATCACGATGTCACGGCCTTGATCTTTCATCACGACTGCCGTGTTGTGATCGACGTACACACAGTCCATTGGTGCGTGTACTTTTAAGGTGTCGGTTTGTTTGAAGTCAGCGAAACCTTGGTTTTTGTCGAAGTAGGTTTTGCCTTCTAAGCCTTCCACCACCAGGCCTGGTGCTTTGGCGACTTTGAAATACGTATGTAAGGCTTCGGTAACATACCAGGCCTGGTTGCTGCGGTTTTCGCCGATTAATTCGACCGTTAATTTTTCGCCGAGGGTAACGGCTAAACTGACTTTAAAATCAAACGGCCAGGCTTTTTCAATTGAGGCATTCGGCGTGAGGCTTAATACGACTTGGGTGGCATTGCCGACGCTGGCGACCGATTCCACTTGCCATAATTCGTAACGTGCAAAACCATGCGCTTTTTTGGCGGCATCGGTTGGATGTGCGCCCATTTTGCTTGCATCGTACGCGCCAAACCACGGCCAACAAACCGGTACACCACCGCGAACGGGTTTGCTGCCATCATAAATGGCGGTGTCGCTCACCCACAGTAAATCCGTGCCACCGGCGGGAATGTAACTTAATAGGGTTGCGCCGTGGGGGGTGACGGTGGTTTGACCAAAGTCATTTTTAAGTTCAATCATGACCAATTGGTCACGCAAATAGAAACGCACATTCGGATGGTTGAAGCGCTGTTGTAGATTGGTTAGCATGACAATTCCTCTTTGAAAGGTGTTTGATATAAGGGTTAATCGGAGCAAATTTGGTTGCGGCCACTATTTTTGGCCTGGTATAAATATCGGTCGGCACGCTGAATGAGATTGTCCAGCGATTCATTCGTGTTACATTGAACCACACCGGCACTAAAGGTGACGACACCGTTTTCAAGTGGCGATTGTCTACACTGTTCGAGCAATGTTTGTATAACGTGTTTGGTAGTCGTTAAAGGCTGTTTAATGAGTAGGATAAATTCTTCTCCACCATGGCGCGTGACAATACACTGATGCAGTTCAGCCATTAGGACGAGCTGTTTAGAAAATTGATGCAGCACGTAATCGCCATAATCATGACCGTGGCAATCATTAAGTTGTTTAAAGTGGTCTAAATCAAGTAGTGCAAGCGATAGTTCATTACTATCGGCTTGATATAATTCAAATTGTTGTTTTAACGCGCGACGATTAAACAAGCCGGTGAGAGGATCACGATGCGCCATGATGTCCAGTTGTTGTGCCAGATTTTGCGCGCGGTCACGTTCTAAACGGTACATTTTGCCGTAAGCGGCCATAATCAATAACAACACCAGCGCAACGACAATATAGCTAAACAGCAAATCGGCCATGCGTGCTTGTTCGTCTGGATAACGATAAACCCAATCGGCAAAAAACGCTTCTAAAGCGATTAACGCAATTGGCATCAATAAAATAACGGCCGTTAGAACATAGCGCGATAAGCGTAAATTGGGAAGCAGTACCATCACGTATAACAGCATCACAAAATAAAACATGAGCGTCGGGCCGTCCGAACCGGCGTTAAAAAACCAATTCAGCGGTAGATTAAATAGACTGACCACTAAGACAAAGGCTATTGCCATGGCGTTAAATTCGCCAAGCCAGCGCGAGCGATACCAAATCAGTAAATTAAGGGGAGAGAGCACAATCAACGCCCAGGCATAAATTGGGTGCGCAGTTTGAAAGGCCAGATTAAAGATCCCCGCACTTAATAGCATGAGTACACCGGCCAATAGTAGCGCATGATGGATATAGTGAAATGGGCGCTCACTGTCGCCAAGTAACCAGTTTAAAATGGAAGGAAATAGCGGTTTAGATATTGGCTTGGACATGGGGTTTGACATAAGCACCGCTACTGAAATTAAAGGTGTAATACTACGGCTTGTTATCCCCTATCGCAAGTCGTTTAATTCAATGCGATGTAAACAAAAAAGGCGCCGGGTATTACCCTTGCGCCTTTGATTATGAACAAGCTAAATCCGCCAGTCGGTGAGGGTCTTAGCCAGCATTTCCGCCGGATAGTTGCCGGTGATATAGGCTTCGCCGATGGATTTTAATAACACTAAACGCACTTTACCGGCTTGCACTTTTTTATCGCCCGCCATGTAGTGCATAAATTGTTCGTTGCTGAGTTCGTTCGGCGGATAAATCGGCAGTTTGGCGCGTTTAAATATCGCGCCGATGCGCTCAACATCCGCTGCGGTTAAATCACCTAATAATTGCGACATATACGCCGCTTGCATCATACCGGCGCTGATGGCTTCGCCATGTAACCACGCGCCATAACCCATGCCGGCTTCAATTGCATGGCCGAAAGTGTGGCCTAAATTCAATAATGCGCGTTGGCCTTGTTCAGTTTCATCCGCGGCCACCACGTCGGCTTTGCTTTGACAGGAGCGCTGAATCGCTTCCGCTAACAGGGTGTGGTCGCGTGCCATCAAACCTTCAAGGTTGTGTTCTAACCATTCAAAAAACGGCAAATCACGAATCAAACCGTATTTAATGACTTCCGCCAGACCTGCCGATAATTGGCGATCATCCAAGGTATTCAGCGTGTTGGTATCAATCACCACCGCTTGCGGTTGGTGGAATGCGCCGATCATGTTTTTGCCGTTGGGATGATTGACGCCGGTTTTGCCACCGACCGATGAATCCACTTGCGACAATAAGGTGGTCGGTACTTGAATAAACGGTACACCACGCTGATAAGCGGCGGCGGCAAAGCCGGTTAAGTCGCCGATCACACCGCCGCCTAACGCGACTAAGGTACATTTGCGGTCAAAATGACGTTCGATGAGTTTGTCGAACACCTTGTTCATCACGTCTAAGTTTTTGTATTCTTCGCCGTCGGGCAAAATAACGCTATCGACGTCGAAATCTTTAAACAGCGTTTTGCAGGCCTGCAAATAGAGGGGGGCAACGGTGGTATTGCTGACAATCATCACCTGTGTGCCTTTAACAAACGGGGTCACTAATTCGGCGTGTTGTAATAAGTCTTGCCCGATATAAATCGGATAACTGCGTTCGGCTAAATCGACATTAAGGGTAATCAACGGCAGGTTCCTCTAGGTTGCGCGAAGCACGCTTACGAGGCTAGGCCAGTCCGCGCGCTTCGAGTTCATCTTGAATATGTTTGACCACTTTAAAAACCGATACCTGCTGGGTTTCGACCACCAAATCGGCCACTTCCATATATAGCGGATCACGTTTTTCCAATAGGTCGCGTAGGACTTTTTCCGGGTCATCGGTTTGTAGCAAAGGGCGATTGCGATCATTTTTAGTGCGTTGCACCAAAGATTCAACCGAAGTGCGCAGATAAATAACAAACCCGCGTGTGCGCAAGGCTTTACGATTGGTTTCGCGCAATACAGCGCCGCCGCCGGTGGCCAATACGATATGAGGGCGTTGCGACAAATCGTCAATCGCCGCTTCTTCGCGCGCACGAAAACCGTCTTCGCCTTCGATATCGAAAATCATCGGAATCGTCACGCCGGTACGCGCTTCGATTTCATGGTCGCTATCAATGAAATCATAGCCCAAACGTTCGGCTAAAAAGCGCCCGACGGTCGATTTTCCGGCCCCCATAGGCCCTACTAAAAAGATACTTTGTTTTTGCATGGCAAATATTGTATCCAAAATTTATTTCGTCCACCCAAAAACCTACACGTAATTTAGGCTGTTTTGATAAGATAGGGCTATTTTTAAACTTCTAGGCGGGTTCGCTATGCTAGGCAATCTCTACATTATTTCTGCTCCGTCCGGCGCGGGTAAAACGTCGCTTGTTGCTAAACTCATCGACCACGATTTACTGATTCGCGTGTCGGTATCCACCACCACTCGTCCCATGCGTCCGGGTGAGCAACATGGGGTGAATTATTTTTTTGTTAGCGAGGCCGAGTTTGAAAGCAAAATCGCCGCCGGTGAGTTTTTAGAGCACGCCAAGGTGTTTAATAACTATTATGGCACCAGCAAAACCAGTGTGATTCAACAGTTAAATGCCGGTCAAGACGTGATTTTGGAAATCGATTGGCAAGGCGCGCAGCAGGTACGCCAGATTTTCCCCGATGCGGTATCGATTTTTATTATGCCGCCATCGTTAGATGAATTAGACCGCCGTTTGAACGGGCGTGGCAGCGATAGCGCCGAAGTCATCGCCAATCGTATGCGCGAAGCGGTGTCGGAAATTCAGCATTATCAAGAGTTTGATTATGTGGTGATTAACGACGATTTCGATACCGCGCTGCATCAACTGCATAGTATTTTTATCGCCAATCGCCTACGTTTGGCGCAACAGCGCGGGCGCCACGCCCAGCTGTTCGATCTTTTAGTCAATAACGGTTAATTTTCACCGTTAATTTAGCCCGTTTAATTTCTGTTTGGAGTAAAACAATGCCTGGTTTTGAATTATTTGATGATGCTGAAAAACAACAAGTTGCCGAGGTAATGGAAAAAGGCTTTACCTTCCGTTACAACTTTGACGGTATGCGTAACGGCGTGTGGAAAGCTCGTGAATTAGAGCAAATGATTCAAGACACTTTGAATGTTAAGCACGCGCATCTCGTTTCCAGCGGCACGGCGGCGTTGACCACCGCGCTGATGGCGGCTGGCGTTGGCGCGGGCGATGAAGTGATTGTGCCGCCGTTTACCTTTGTGGCCTCGGTGGAAGCGATTGTGTTGGCGGGTGCGGTGCCGGTGTTTGCCGAAATCGACGAAACCCTGTGTTTATCGGTTGAAGGCATTGAAGCGGTCATTACGCCACGCACCAAGGCGGTGAACTTTGTGCATATGTGCGGCTCGGGCGGTTATATGGATCAAATCAAGGCCCTGTGTGATAAGCACGGTTTAGTTTTGCTGGAAGATGCGTGTCAATCCACCGGTGCAACTTACCAAGGCCGAGCATTAGGTACTTGGGGGCAGGTAGGGACGTTTTCGTTTGATTCGGTGAAAACCATTTCTTGCGGTGAAGGCGGCGCGGTATTAACAAACGACAGCCAAATTTATGACTATGCGCATCAGTATTCTGATCACGGTCATGATCATATCGGCTCCGATCGCGGCGCGGAAAAA
>JAVETW010000008.1:0-5471 GCA_034005865.1 Thiomicrospira sp.
TGAGAAACCTTAATAACTAACTATATCTATAAATGAAAGGATGATTTTAGATGACAACCAGGCCTGGTGGCAAACTGAAACCCTCTCGCTAAGTCGCCAGCTTATCGGATTCGCCTAGCAAATGTTTGTTGACTGCGTGTGCCGTATAGTAGAGCGGGTAAACGAAGTGCGTCTGTTCGAGAGCGGGTGAACCTTGTGTACCGGTTAGTTTAATGGTTTTGGTGGGTTTGCATTTTTCGATATATGAAAGCAGGGATTTCGCTCTTGTGCGTTTACCGCTTTTAACTTCAATCGGGATAATACTTCCTGAAAGGTCTGTGGCAATAAACTCCATTTCGGCGCGTGCATCGCTCCACGAAAACGTGGGATCAAAACCCAATGCGGCTAACTCCTGTTGCACGAAATTTTCCGCGACATAGCCTTTGTACTCGTAACCCTGTTGTTTAATTTCTTTATAACTCACGCCTAGCATATGGTTAAGCAAGCCCACATCTAACAAGAACAGTTTAAGAATATTGTCTTTTTTATAAGCGGCCAACGGGCTTCGCGGCATGCCTTCAATCGGATAGTTTTTTAGTACCAAGCGACATTTTTCTAGCCAACTAATCGCGCTTTCAAGTTGTTGATAGCGGGATTTTTGTTCATGCACATTTTTAAACTTAAAACGTTTGACCGATTCATCCATCACCAAAGAAAGTTGTGATGGCACCGCTTTAAAGATGGATTCGATCACGCCCGCGTCTATTTTACCCGCATATTTACCAAAGTCGCGTAAATAGCCTGATACCAAATCAGACTGAATCTGAGAGACTGCTTTAACGCGAGTTAAGATACTTTGATCGGCTAACTCAAACCAAGTGTTGACCGCTTCCGGCATACCACCGGTAAAGTAATAATCGGTGAGTTTGTCAAATAGCTTGCTATGCGCCGCAGGTGTGTTGGCTTGCTGGTCATAGGCTTTAAGTAATGCCGGTTCATTCGATGCCAGCAAAAACTCACGAAAAGTCAGTGGCCGCAAATTATGCTGTTCGACTTTACCGACCGGAAAGCTATTGAGTAAACCAATATTCGAACCGCTCGCCGCCACATATAAGTGAGGCGCTTTTTCTGCGAAATATTTTAAAGATGTAACCGCACGCGGACACTCGCCGATTTCATCTAAAATCAGCAGATCGGTTTTGGGGTTAAATAGGGTGCCTGTAAGTAGCTCGATATTAGAAAGTACATCGGCGGGTGTAAGCGAGCCATTAAAGGCCTCAGACATCTCGGGAGACTCCAGAAAATCAATGTGTAAAACCTGCACAAAATGTTGTCCAAACAGACTTTGCAGTAAATAGGTTTTGCCTGTTTGCCGTGCACCATCAATCAATAACGGCTTACGCTCCGGTTTCGCTTTCCAGCGCAATAAATCAGACAATAATTGACGTTCCATGATGTTTCCTTGGAATGGCTAGAGCCTAATTCTACACTTTTATGCGCTAAAAAATAATTAATTTAACATTTTTGTGCGCATTAAAATGTTTAGTGTTTGCATTTTTATGCGGCATTTTGTTTTTTAGATGACAACTAGGCCTGGTATAAAGCGAAAATCTTTTAAATTGTAAGTAAACAAGGGCAGTTTGTGCACAATGCAGGTTGCGGCGATAAGTGCATCGGGGATGTCGAGTGCATGGCTTTTGGCGTAATCTGCAATGAGCGCGAGGCCATGCTCACTCATGGCCTGATCCAAATGAATGATTTTAAATTTACCGATAAATAGCTGTAGTTTTTCTAACTCTTTTTTATTGAGAGCGCCATAAAGCAGTTCCATCGCACTGATGCTACTGATGGCAAAACCCATGTTGAGTTGTTGAAGTTTTTTGAGCGTTTCAGGATTATTTTTTAAAATCTCGATTAACACATTGGTATCAAGGCAAATCATTTCCAAGCCTTTTCGCGCAAAGATTCTTGGCTAATTTCGCGGTCTTGCCAAAGTCCGGCGAATTCAGAAAAATCCACTGTGACTTCAGGTTTTTTGGCCTTCGCTAAATCCTTCGCCAATACATCACGAATATAGCCGGATATTGAAGTGTTAGCTTGCTTGGCTTGTTGTTTTAGTTCTTCAAAAAACGCTTCGTCAAAGTAAATTTGTGTTCGATGCATGGCCTGCCTCATCTATTTAATATACATTGCCAATATACATCGCACGCTTGTTTGTCGCAAGTTAAGATAAACTGCAGTCAAAATTGATTTTAAACAACCAGGCCTAGTGGTTGCTCATCAATCTGAGTTTGGCGGCAAATTTCGCCCGAAGATACGGCGTTTATGAAATTGATTTTGATGCCGTTGCGTCCATAACACATCTATTTCGACCATGTCTTTTAGCTTGATATAAAGCAATATCGGCACGTTTAACTAGATCAGCCCCCATTTCAGGGGTGGTGAGAATCTCGCTACTAACGCCCAAGCTAATGGTCACAAAGTCTGAGACTTTTGAAGGTTTGTTGGGATAGTGTAATTGTTCAACCGCCTTTTTGAGTGATTCTGCTACCAAACAACACTGCGTTAGATCACAATTTGGTAATAGCACCACAAACTCTTCACCACCATAGCGGGCAAGTAAATCATAATCATGGGGCATGCTTTTTTGCATAATCCACGCTACTTTTTTTAAACAATCATCCCCCATAGAGTGTCCATAGTAATCGTTAAAATCTTTAAAAAAATCAATGTCTATCATAATAATGCCAAGTGGCTTATTGCTACGACAAAGGCGGTGAGATTCGGCTAAAAGCGAGTCATTAAAATATCTTCGGTTTGGAATATTGGTTAAACCATCAAGGTTGGATAGGGACTCTAGTAAATCATTTTTCTTTTTGAGGTTGACGTAGTTATGGATGCGCGCTTTAACAATGGGCAAATGAAAAGGAATTGAAATATAGTCAATCGCGCCCATCATCAAAACCTGCTCTTCTAAAGCGTTATTTTTAGAGCCGGCAAAAATCAATGGTATTGTGCTAGAGATCTGATTTAGTTTAATTTTTTTACAAATATCAATTCCTTTGTTAGTGCCAACGTTTTCATCAACCAAAATTAAATCCGTATCAGTCCCTAAGAGATGTTGATTCGTTAGTTCGGGATTGTCGAGAAATGAGAATTTAAACCCTGAGCCTAAGTAAGTGGCTAATTCAACATAGCCTTCTTTGTGATCGCTAATGACAAGTACATTAGATATGTCTTTGAGGATCGGATTTAGTCTTGGGGGGATTGGGTGCATTAAATATAAAAACCAATTTTATAGGGCATTTTACTGAAGACAGTTGTCCGTGGACTATTATCTACATTTTTCCCATAGTTGCAAGGTTTGACCTCGAACCTAAAAACATGACCCTTAATAAAGCTTTCGCTGAAACGCTTAAACGACTTAGACAAGGTTCTGGCTTATCACAGCAAGATTTTGCTTTTGAAGCCGGACTTGACCGCACCTATATATCCTTGCTGGAAAGAGGTAAGCGCCAGCCAAGCCTCGAAACCCTTTATCGCATTAGCAAAGCGCTTAATATCAGCTTGGAAGATTTGGCTAAAGAAATTACAACAACCTTATCTTGTTAAGCAGTAGATGCTCGCTTTTTTATAGCGACAATTAATCTACCTGGTCTTAATGTAATACATTGTTGATACATGGGTGGTGATTTGCTAGTATGTGCAATGTATTACATTTGCAAGGAGTCTATTATGCAAACTACGGTTAGAAAAGTCGGTAATAGTGCAGGCATGACCATTCCCGCCAGCCTGTTAAAGTCGCAAGGCTTGAACATAGGTGACACACTGGATATTGAAGAACATCCCGATTACTGGATTATTAAGAAAGTGGCGACCAAACCGAAGTATCAGTTGAGTGAATTGATTGCACAATGCGATCTAAATGCCCCGCAAGATGACACCTTACAAGCTTGGGAAGCCAATGAACAAGTGGGGAATGAGGTTTGGTAAAACGTATTTTTGATCGTGGCGATATTGTGCGTGTTTGCCTCAA
The DNA here is from genome assembly GCA_034005865.1 of Thiomicrospira sp. Taxonomy (GTDB): domain Bacteria; phylum Pseudomonadota; class Gammaproteobacteria; order Thiomicrospirales; family Thiomicrospiraceae; genus Thiomicrospira. The sequence goes on from JAVETW010000008.1 coordinate 4,016, forward strand.
TCCGACTGCCGGAACAGAAACTCAGGGAGATTATCGTCCCTGTATTGTACTTTCACCCAAGGCCTTCAATGTACTCGGGCTGGCATTGGTCGCCCCCATTAGCCAAGGTGGAAATTTTGCGCGCAACCAAGGGTTTGCCGTGCCGCTATCTGGTATGCAGACTCAAGGTGTTGTATGGGTGAATGGTATAAAAAGTCTCGACTTAACAGCACGCCAAGCTAAATTTATTGAAACCGCTGATCGGGTCATTATTGACGAGTGCTTAGCCAGGCTTCACGCCATTTTGGAATAATCAATAGCCTGCGTGGAGCTGAGTTCAGGGCAAGCACGGCCACCTTATCTCAAGCCTTACTTGGGCTCAAATTCATCAAGACCTAGCCAAGTGAGCGCATTCAATGGTTGTCGGATGGGACATTTGTAAACCAATGTTAGGTTTGTAGCAGGTGCGGCAGCCATGTGGCAAGCCCGGGCCAAGCGGCGATCAGCGCCAGCAGCATCAGCTGGAGCATAATAAACGGCCACACGCCACGATAAATATCGAGCGTGCTTAGGCTGGCTGGCGCCACGCCGCGCAAATAAAACAGCGCAAAGCCAAACGGCGGTGTCAAAAATGCGGTTTGTAGGTTTATCGCAATCATAATCCCTAGCCAAATCGGATCTGCCCCCAACATAAACAACACCGGCGCCACAATCGGCACGACCACATAAGTGATTTCTACAAAGTCCAGCACAAAGCCGAGTAAAAACATAAACAACATCACCAGTAGCATCGCGCTAAACAGGCCGCCGGGTAACTGACCGAGCAAATCGTGCATCAATTCATCGCCGCCCAAGCCGCGAAATACCAGTGAGAAAAACGCCGCACCGATAAAAATCATAAAAATCATGCTGGTGAGTTTAAGGGTGTTGAATAACACCTCTTTTAGCGTGCTCAAACGCAGTTGTTGCTTAATCAAAGCTAACACTAACGCGCCCAGCGCGCCCAGCGCGCCCGCTTCGCTTGGTGTGGCAAGGCCACCCAAGATCGATCCCAACACCAATAAAATCAGCGCCAACGGTGGCAGTAAACTTTGTAATACACGTTTTAGCAGGCCTGCTTGTTTATCAGCCGCATCGACCTGAAACGCGGGCACGCGCTGAGGATGCAAATAGGCGCGACCAATCACATACAACAAATACAGGGCGACTAACAGTAATCCCGGAATCATCGCTCCGGCGAACAAATCGCCGACCGACACGGTTTCAGGGGCAAAGATGCCCTGCTTGAGTTGTGCTTGTTGATAGGCGTTGGCCAACACATCGGCGAGCAAAATCAAAATAATCGACGGCGGGATAATCTGCCCCAACGAACCGGATGCGCACACCAATCCAGAAGCCAGACGAGGACAATAGCCTTGTTTAAGCATCGTCGGCAGCGCCAATAAGCCAAGCATCACCACCGTCGCCCCAACCAATC
>JAVETW010000008.1:5481-59179 GCA_034005865.1 Thiomicrospira sp.
TCTTCCGATCTCGGCAAGCAAGGCGGCCACTAAAATAACCGCCACACCCAAACCACCGCGCACATCCTTAAAAACCTGCGCCAGCGTCAGCAGCAGTTGGTCGGCGATTTTTGACTTTTCCAGCATTAACCCCATAAAAATAAACAGCGGCACCGCCATTAAGCTGCTATTACTCATGAGTGTATAAATCCGACTCGGCAGGCTGTTTAAAAACGCCATATCGAATACACCGAACGCGGCCGCGCCAAGGGCAAATAACAGCGAAACACCGGCGAGCACAAACGCGACCGGAAAGCCACTCATCACCGCCATTAACACCAAAGCAAAAAATACCAGCGCTAACCATTCCATACTTAAACGCCCTCGCCGATTTGCTGCGGCGCATCGTTAAACGCCTGTGCGCAAGCCGCTGGGGCCAAGGCATCGGGCTTAAACAGTTGCAGCGCATATTGCACGATAAACGCCAGCGTTTGCAGTATTAGCAGGCCTGCCATAATCAGTATGACGCTTTTAAGCAAGTACACATACGCTAAGCCTTTGGCATCAATCGAGCGCTCTTTAATCGCCCAGCTGGCGGCGACATAATCCCACCCCGACCACAGAATAAAGACCATCGTGGGTAACACTAAAAACAGCGCACCGAGCAGGTTGATCCAGGTTTGCGCGCGCGCCGATAATCGACTGTAAAACACATCCACACGCACATGATGGTTTTGTTGATAGGTATAGGCCATGCCAAGCATAAAAAACAGCGCGTGTAGATACAGCACCCCTTCATCAAGACGACTATCGCTAAAGTTAAAGCCATAACGCAACAACACGGCCGCCGCGGTGAGTAACACCATCAGCAACACCAACCAAGCGACGGTTTGGCCAACGCGTTGTTGAAAACGATTTTGCCCATAAACAAAAGCGGACAAGGCTGAAAACAGAGTTATATTCATAGAGGTATCCATAAAAACACAGCGCGACGATGGCGGAAAAGTGACCGCATTTTAGCCTGAATCCGCGCAAACGGCCATTCAATCCGCCTAGCGCCGACACTAACGGGCTTGTTTTTCCATTTCTTCCATTTTTTTGCGTAACGACAAGGGACGCATATCAACCCACACGCGCTCTATATAATCAAGGCATTCCTGTTTACTTCCTTCAAAACCAACCCACTGCCAGCCTAGGGGCGGCTCATAATCAGCCAACCAAATCGAATAGATTTCTTCTTCATTAACAACAACGCCATAGCGTCGATCATCGCCGTCATCCACCCAAGCGTCGATATAGACAAACGTCGGGCCAGACTGGCTTGGCAATGCACCGGACAGGGGGTAACGCGATAGCGAAAGCGTTGATTATGCGCATCCCAACTCGGTTGTGATAAGGTCACAATATGGGTAGTGACAGCACCTTGCGCGTCCGCAATCGTTACCGCCGCATTCGGTGGCGCAGCAATAAACCCCTGCCAGAGTTCATTAACAAATAAACTGTTTTCAATCAGTTGGCTATCGTAGTTTGGCGTCACCGCCAGCATCATCAAGGTATCCATCGGCGCGCGCAGTTCTAGGGCATAGTCTGTGTCATTAATGGCAACAAACGCGCCCTCCGCCGCTGCCTGCATAAACGTATGCGTTTCATTCGCTGGCAACAAACCGCCTTCGTTATCTAAATAAATCAGCACCCGATCGAGTGGTTGAAAATCAAGCCGGTTCTCCATTTTCAATGTCCAAATCGCTTCCCCGCTTTGCGGTTGTGTCATCGACAACACTTGCGCCGAACTCAGCAACCATTCGCCATCGGACGTGCGCATCACCAAGGCAACCGAAGGCGGGAAAATGGCAAAATAACCTGGCCAAATCCGGTCAAAAAACTGATCGAGCGTTTCGATGCCGGTATCCACGCTTGGGCGATCATCGAACCACACAACGTCCGCTTTATGCGCACGAGTAGTGAGTTGAAAAATATCCTCATCGGCGGTGGCGCTAAATTCTCCCTGCCCCGCTTCCACCACAAATAAACGCGTCGACTCTGTGCCACTATCGCTGGTTTGGCAAGCAACCAAGCCCAGTAGCGCCAGCAACACCACGAGCACACTCACCCCCCGCTTTACGACCAAATACATCACTCAACCTCCTGCTTTGACCCCAATCGCAACTGATAAGCAAACTTAGCGCAAGTTAGCTGTGTAAAAATAGGTCATAAGTTAGCTATGTAAAAATAGGTCATAAGTTAGCTATGTAAAAATAGGTCATAAGTTAGCTATGTAAAAATAGGTCATAATAGGCACTTTTATCGCGTCCGTAAAGACCTTAACCCCACTAGCGGGAGCTAAAAACCTTGCACATTCTGTTTCCTTTGATGGCTTTGCTGTTTGTCGCGCTGGCGTTAGCGGCGCCTTCGCCGTTTATCGCGCTGAAATCGGCAATTATGCCGTTATTGATGTTGGTGATGTTGGCGATGGGGCTGACGTTGCGCTGGCAGGACTTTGTACAGGTTTGGCAGTATAAAGCCGTTGTTGCTTTAGGCGTTTTGGTGCAGTACACGGTGATGCCTTTAGCGGCATGGGCGTTGGCCAGCGCGTTTCAATTTTCCGATGTTTTGATGGTCGGGATGATTTTAGTTGGCGCCACCGCCGGCGGCACGGCGTCGAATGTGATGACCTATCTAGCCGGTGGCCATGTGGCGCTGTCAGTGAGCATGACTCTGGTTTCTACGTTATTAGCGGTGGTGGCGTTGCCGTTATTAACCTGGCTCTATTTAGGCCAAACCGTGCCGGTGCCGGTAGCATCGATGATGCAAAGCTTGCTGCTGCTGATTGTGTTACCTATCGCGCTGGGCATGGGTTTGCGCCGATTTTTTGATGCCGCTATCGGGCGGGTATTGCCTTGGCTAACGCCGCTGGCGATGGCGGCGATTGTATTGATTATTGCGATAGTGGTCGCGCTTAACCAAAGCCAACTGACTCAATTAGCAGGCCTGCTGATTGTGGCGGTGATGCTGCATAATCTTATCGGTATGCTCGGCGGCTATCTTGGCGCGCGTGTTGCCGGTTATGATTCGGTGATTGCGCGCACGATGGCGATTGAGGTCGGTATGCAAAATTCGGGGCTCAGTGTCGCCTTGGCTTTGAAATATTACACCGCGGCGGCGGCGCTTCCGGGTGCGTTGTTTAGCGTGTGGCATAATATATCCGGTGTGATTTGGGCGGCCTATTGGCAAAAACGCGATACACGACAACGGCGGTGACATCAAGGGACTTAACGGCGCGCGTTTTGTGTCCTTGCGGTTTCAAAAATCAATGACTAATAGGCTCTAGCGCCTGTTTGTATTTCAATGTAACCGATTGATATAAACAAATGGCTACAAAAATCAATGACATAATGCTTAAAAATTTCGTGCCTTCGTGTCTCTGTGGTTCAAAAATGAATGTTCAACAAGCGCAAACGCACAGCATAAAACCCCTTACAATACACCGTTATCATTTGATTCGCGCTTATTTGCCACAAAGGACTTCGTTTGGCCGCACTTGCTTTTACTACATTGAATCTTCACCCCGACCTGCTCGCTAATCTTGAGAGCTTGCAGTATCACCACATGACCGACATCCAGGCGCAGAGCTTGCCGCCCATTTTGGCCGGTAACGATGTGATTGCGCAGGGCAAAACCGGCTCGGGCAAAACCGCCGCGTTTGGCCTCGGTTTGTTAAACCAATTGGATGCGAAAAGCTTTAACGCACAAGCGTTGGTGTTATGCCCAACCCGTGAATTGGCCGACCAGGTGGCGGACGAAATTCGTCGGCTGGCGCGCCGCCTGCCGAATATCAAAGTGCTAACGCTGTGCGGCGGGATGCCGATGGGTGTGCAGTTGGGTTCATTGCAACAAGGTGCGCATATTATTGTCGGCACACCGGGACGTATTGAAGAGCATTTGCGTAAACAAACGCTCAAACTGGATGAGTTAAAGGTGTTTGTGCTGGATGAAGCGGATCGTATGTTGGATATGGGTTTTCAACCGGCATTGGATGCGATTATTGAGTTTCTACCCACTTCACGGCAGAACTTGCTTTTTAGCGCCACCTTCCCGACTCAAATAGCGCAGATCGCAACACGGATTATGCAAAACCCGTTGCGAATTGAGGTGGAATCGCAACACGATCACGCCAGTATTGCGCAACATTTTTACCAAGTGGACACACCCGAACAACGGCTAACGGCGCTGAGGTTGGTGTTGTTACAAAATCGACCGGAATCCAGCGTGGTGTTTTGTAATACCAAAAAAGATGCGCAAATGGTGGTTGAGGCGTTACAGCAAGCCGGTTTTAGTGCCGAAGCCTTGCATGGCGATTTGGAACAACGTGATCGTGATCAAACCTTAATTCAGTTTGCCAATAAAAGCATCGCGGTATTGGTGGCAACCGACGTGGCGGCACGCGGTTTGGATATTGATGCGTTAGATGCGGTGATTAATTTCCATTTAGCGCACGACCCGGAAATTCATGTGCATCGTATTGGTCGTACCGGCCGCGCGGGCAGTAAAGGCATGGCGTGCAGTTTGATTAGCGATAAAGAGAGTTATAAAGTCGCGGTATTGGCGGAGTATCTCAATCAAGACATTCACGCCGAAGCTTTACCGCCGCTGAGTTTACTCAAGCAACCGCCGCTACAAGCCGCAATGGTGACGATTCAAATTGACGGCGGCAAAAAAGACAAGCTGCGCCCTGGTGATATTGTCGGCGCATTAACCGCCGAAGGGGTGTTGTCTGCCGAGCAAATCGGCAAAATCAAAGTCGCCGATATTCGTTCGTATGTTGCGGTGCAACGCCCGTTAGCTAAAACCGCGCTTAAACAACTCGGTGCAGGCAAACTCAAAGGCAAAAACTTCCGCGCCCGCCTGCTCTAGCGGGCATGGGCGATGGCACCAGCCGCAGCCTAAGCTCAGCGCGGATCAGCAAAGGCTCTGTGGCTAATCATTCGGTGCGACATAAATCGCATTAATCAGCGCCTGTATCTGTCGTTTGCAACAGCCTGTACCGTCGCTGGCATAGGTTTGTTGCTGCACTTTTTGCACGCTATCCGCGCCTTGGGCAATCACATCAATAACGTGGATTTTTACCACTTGATTACAAACACAGAGGTTGTCTTCTAAGTCGCGTTTGAGTATTTCCGGCAGTTTGGCGAGGGCTTCATCACGGTTCATAAGTGGTTCCGGTTGTTTAGGGGTTTATGCACTAGGGGCTGTTGATAATTTGCTGTAACTGATTGATAGATCAAATATTAGATAAATCGCTAAATGGGTTTATTGTTGAGCTAAAACGATTGATGCAAACAAATATCTGAAAAAAATCAATGATTTAATTTTTAAAAACGTCGTGTTCTTCGTGACCTTTGTGGTTCAAAAATGAATTGTCAACGTACCCTGGGTTATGGTTCTAAGCGGCGCACGTTTATTTATTCTAACAGTCGAATAATGTGGTGTTCGTCCTTTTAAACTCGGTTTTGCGTTAAAATAAGCCCCTTTTTGATTGAATGTGATGGGTTGGGTTTATGGATCGTCTACAGCGGATTGCTTTGTTGAAACAGTTATTGGCCGAGCGCGTCGTGGTACTCGATGGCGCGATGGGCACGATGATTCAAGGGCTGAGCCTGACCGAGGACGACTTCCGCGGCGCGCGGTTTGCCGATTATCACATGGATATTAAAGGTAATAACGACATTCTGGTGCTGACCAAACCCGAGGTCATTCGCGACATTCATTTGAGTTTTCTGCGCCGTGGCGTCGATATTGTCGAAACCAATTCGTTTAATGCCACGAGCATTGCGCAAGCCGATTACGATATGGAATCGCAGGTGCGTGACATCAATATTCACGCGGCACAAGTGGCGCGCCAGGCCTGCCAAATCGCTGAATCCGAAGACGGCAAACCGCGTTTTGTTGCCGGAGTGCTGGGCCCAACAAATCGCACCGCCTCGATTTCTCCCGATGTGAATGATCCGGGCTATCGCAATACCAGCTTTGATGAATTGGTCGAAGCGTATGTCGAAGCCACCGAAGCCTTACTGGAAGGCGGCGCAGACGTGATTCTGATCGAAACCATTTTCGACACCCTTAACGCTAAAGCGGCGATCTTCGCGGTGAAACAAGTCGAAGACGCGCTCGGCGAAGAAATTCCTATAATGATTTCGGGTACGATCACCGATGCCTCCGGCAGAACCCTGTCCGGTCAAACCACCGAAGCGTTTTATAACGCGATTCGCCATGCTAAACCCTTAACCGTTGGCCTTAACTGTGCGCTGGGCCCGCAGGAACTACGCCCGTATGTGGAAGAACTCAGCCGTATTTGTGAAACCTATGTGTCGGTGCATCCGAATGCAGGCCTGCCAAACGAGTTCGGCGAATACGATGAAACGCCGGAGCAAATGGCGAGCGAAATTCAAACTTGGGCGCAAAACGGCTGGCTCAATATTATCGGCGGCTGTTGCGGAACCACGCCGGATCACGTGCAGGCGATGGCCAAAGCGGCGCAAGCTTACCTACAACGCCAAATCCCTAAACGGAAAGTCGAATGTCGCTTATCGGGTTTAGAACCAATGAACATTGGCGAGGACTCTCTGTTTGTCAACGTTGGTGAACGCAACAACGTCACCGGTTCGGCGTTATTCAAACGGCTGATTATCGAAGACAACTACGAACAAGCGATTGAAATCGCGGTCAAACAAGTGCAAGACGGCGCGCAAATCATCGATGTCAATATGGACGAAGGTATGCTCGATGCCAAAGCCTGTATGACGCGCTTTTTGAATTTATTAGCGGGCGAACCGGAAGCGGCGCGTGTACCGGTGATGATCGACTCGTCTAAATGGGAGGCGATTGAAGCGGGTCTAAAATGCATTCAGGGCAAAGGCATCGTCAACTCAATTTCGTTAAAAGAAGGCGAGGAAAAATTCCTCGAACAAGCCAAGCTAATTCAGCGTTACGGTGCCGCCACGATTGTGATGGCGTTTGACGAGGTTGGTCAGGCCGACACCTTTGCGCGTAAAAAAGAAATCTGTAAACGTTCATATGACTTGCTGGTAGCGAATGGTTTTCCACCGGAAGACATTATTTTCGACCCGAATATTTTCGCCGTCGCCACCGGCATTGAAGAACACAATAACTACGCGATGGATTTTATTAACGCGGTGGATTGGATTAAACAAAATCTGCCCTACGCAATGGTCTCCGGCGGCGTATCCAACGTGTCGTTCTCATTCCGTGGCAATAACCCGGTGCGTGAAGCGATTCACTCGGTGTTCCTCTATTATGCGATTCAAAAAGGCATGGACATGGGGATTGTCAACGCCGGTCAAATGGCGGTGTATGACGACCTCGACCCGGAGCTCAAACAAGCGGTTGAAGACGTTATTTTGAATAAAGATAACGGCGCGGCGGATCGTTTGCTGGAGGTAGCGGAAAAATTCCGTGGTGACGGCTCAGTGCAAGGCAAAGAATCCGACACGGCTTGGCGTGAAGCGCCGGTGGAAAAACGTCTGGAACACGCGCTGGTCAAAGGCATTACCGACTTTATTGAAGCCGATACCGAAGAAGCGCGCACCACGCTGGGCTCGCCTTTACAAGTGATCGAAGGGCCGTTAATGGACGGCATGAACGTGGTCGGCGATTTATTCGGCGCGGGCAAAATGTTCTTGCCACAAGTGGTCAAATCGGCGCGGGTGATGAAACGTGCGGTGGCGTATTTACAACCGTTTTTAGAAGCAGAAAAATCCAACGGTCAAGCCAAAGGCAAGATTGTCATGGCCACGGTGAAAGGCGATGTACACGATATCGGCAAAAACATTGTCGGCGTGGTGTTGCAGTGTAATAACTTCGAAGTCATTGATTTGGGGGTGATGGTGCCGGCAGAAAAAATTCTCGATACCGCGTTGCGTGAAGGCGCAAACGTCATCGGTTTATCCGGTTTGATTACACCGTCGTTAGAAGAAATGGTGCATGTGGCGAAAGAAATGCAACGTCGCGGCATGTCGATTCCGTTATTAATCGGCGGCGCAACTACCTCCAAAGCGCATACTGCGGTCAAAATTGAACCGCAGTATGAGCATCCGGTGGTGTACGTAAAGGACGCTTCGCGCGCGGTCGGCGTGGCACAAAGCTTGATTTCCAACGAACTGAAGGCCGATTTTGCCGCCAAAATTCGTGAAGAATATGTGCAGTTGCGCGAAGAGCGTAAGGCGCGCGCCAAGCAAGTAAAACGCGTTCCGCTCAATAAAGCGCGTGAAAACCCGATTCCGATTGACTGGACAAATTACACACCGCCGAAACCGAGTTTCTTGGGCACCAAAGTGTTTGAGGATATTGCGTTGGCCGATTTATTACCACGCATTGATTGGTCACCGTTTTTCCAATCGTGGGATTTACACGGGCTGTATCCGCGTATTCTTGATGACAAACTGGTGGGCGAAGAAGCGCGTCGTGTGTTTGCTGATGCCAAAACCATGCTGCAACAGATTATTAATGAAAAGTGGCTGACCGCGCGTGCAGTAATTGGTTTTTATCCGGCGAATGCGGTGGGCGACGACATTGAGCTGTATACCGATGATGCCCGCGCGCAGGTGTTAACCCGTTTGCATAACCTGCGCCAACAAGCGGAGAAAAAACCAGGGCAATACAATCAGTGTTTGAGTGATTACATTGCGCCAAAAGTGAATTTAGCAGGCCTGCAAATTCCAGATTATATCGGCGCGTTTGCCGTCACCGCCGGTATCGGTATTGATGAACACATCGCCCGTTTTGAAGCCGCGCATGACGACTATCAAGCAATTATGCTCAAAGCCTTGGCGGATCGTTTGGCCGAAGCCTTGGCTGAACATCTGCATGAGTTGGTGCGTAAACAATACTGGGGTTATGCGGCGGACGAACAACTGACGAATGAAGAGCTCATTAAAGAGCAATATCGCGGTATTCGTCCGGCACCGGGTTATCCCGCCAACCCGGAACATACCGAAAAAGGCACACTTTGGTCATTGCTCAAACCGGATACAGAAATCGGCTTAGAACTGACGTCAAGCTACGCGATGACCCCGACGGCGGCGGTTTCCGGCTGGTATTTTGCCCATCCTGAAAGTAAATATTTCGGAGTCGGTTCAATAGGTCGTGATCAAGCCGAAGACTATGCGCACCGTAAAGGCTGGACCATCCAGGAAGCGGAAAAATGGCTTGCACCAAACCTAGGCTACGACCCGGAAGATTTTGCTTAAGGTTTAATACCGTCATGGACAAGTTGACGAAAGAACAAAGAAAAAAAATATGCAGGCCATAAAATCCAAGGGCTCAAAAATTGAGCTTACGCTCGGCAAGGCTCTTTGGGCAAAAGGTTTGCGGTATAGAAAAAATGATTCAAGTATTTTCGGAAAGCCTGACTTTACGTTTAAAAAATATAAAATTGCAATATTTTGCGACAGTGAGTTCTGGCACGGAAAGAACTGGGTTCAAAAAAAGCATGAGCACAAAACAAATGTTGCGTTTTGGCACAATAAGATCGAGCGCAACATCGCACGTGATATTGAAGTTAATTCACAGCTAAAATCAGAAGGCTGGACTGTATTGAGGTTCTGGGGTAATGAAATTTTAAAAAACCTAGACTTCTGTGTGACAACTATAGAGGCACATATTAATGAGCAAAAGCAAAACTATAACATTTGATGAAGTATGTGGTAGAACATTCGAAAAGCGAATGATTGAAACATCAGAATACGGTAAAGCCGCGTTGACTCATTATTTATACAACAACAATGACAGCGAATCTATCGTATTTAAAGATGAAGCAATCAAACATGTCAAACACGCCTTGGAATACAAGTTTCCTGCCGAAAAAATTGACCATAATGTTGCCGAAGCAGCTATCCAATATATGTTGTTTAACAACTTACAAGACATCCCATTTCCTGAACCGGAAAAACCGAAATTTAGATTTATTGATTTATTCTCGGGTATTGGTGGATTTAGAATCGCAATGCAAAATCTTGGTGGAAAATGCGTGTTCTCAAGCGAGTGGGATGAACAAGCAAAAAAAACCTACGAGGCAAACTTTGGCGAAGTTCCTTTTGGTGATTTAACCAAAGAAGAAACAAAAAAATTTATACCTGATAACTTCGACATCTTATGCGCGGGATTTCCGTGCCAAGCATTCTCAATTGCCGGACGGAGAGGCGGATTTGAAGACACAAGAGGCACTTTATTTTTTGATGTTGCAGAAATTATTCGAAGAAAAAGACCCAAGGCAATCTTTTTAGAAAACGTAAAAGGATTAGTAAATCATGATCGAGGAAGGACTTTAACAACAATCTTAAATGTCCTTAGGGATGATTTAGAATACTTCGTTCCTGAACCTCAAATTTTGAATGCGAAAGATTTTGGTGTTCCTCAAAACAGAGAACGTATATTTATTGTCGGTTTTAGAGCAGACCTCAATATAACTAATTTTGAATACCCAAAACCAATTGGTAAAAATGTCTGTTTTGATGATATTAAAGAAAAACACCCTGTTTCTGTGAAGTACTACCTCTCGAATACCTACCTTAATACGCTAATTGAGCATAAAAGGCGACATGAAAGCAAGGGTAATGGATTTGGTTATGAAATTATTAATGATGACAGCATCGCTAATGCCGTTGTTTGCGGAGGGATGGGTCGAGAAAGAAACTTAGTCATTGATAATCGCCTAACCGACTTTACGCCTGTAACACATATAAAAGGCGAGGTTAATCGCCAGGGTATTAGAAAAATGACCCCCAGAGAATGGGCAAGACTTCAAGGATTTCCTGATAAGTTTGTTATACCTGTCGCAGATGCTTCAGCGTATAAACAATTCGGAAACTCAGTTGCAGTTCCTGCGATTCAGGCTACAGCCGAACAAATAATTAAAACTATATATGGATATTAATATGGCACTTAGTGGAAATAAGGGAGAATGGAGTGAAGTTTATACTTTTTTAAAGTTATTAGCAGACGGTAGACTTTATGCAGCTGATGCGGACTTAAATAAAATAGAGAATATTTATTATCCTATCACTAAAATTTTAAAAGATGAAACTATCGGAAAATTAGAATACTGTATTGACTCAGTAATTAAGGTTTGTTGTGAAGATGGCAGGGAGATTTTAAGCTTATCTATCGAAGACTTTAAAAGTCAATCAATAGCCTTGTTAAATAAAATAACAGAAAATAAATCGAAAAATGGTGCTTTTGAAATTCCAGATACCATAGAATTTTTGAAATCAATAAAAATAACAAAATTAAAAGCCAATTCAAAAGAGAAGAGAGATATTACTATTATGGTTCATGATATTAATACAGGAATGGATCCAATATTGGGATTTAGTATTAAATCATATTTAGGTGACAGTTCAACCATAATAAACGCAAGTGGTAAAACAAATTTTGTTTTTTGTATCGAAAATTTGGAAAATCTTACAGAAGTAGAGATCAATAGAATAAATAGTTTAGTCGATGCACGGGGAAGAACAGATATCAAAACAAGAGTTAAGGAACTTAATAGACTAGGTTGCATTCTAAAATATGACAATATGGATGATAACAACTTCAAACAAAATCTTATAATGATTGATAGTTTATTCCCAAATATTATAGGTGAGGTACTAAAAATTTATTATATCGGTAAAGCAACAACATTAAGTGAAATTATGGAAATCGTTTCTAATCAAAATCCTTGTAGTTATGATATAACGGGTGAACATCCATTTTATGAATATAAAATGAAGAACTATATTACTGATGCGGCATTAGGTATGACACCAGGTGCAAAATGGACAGGTAAGTATGATGCAAACGGTGGATATATAATAGTGAAAGAAGACGGTGAGTTAGTTTGTTATCATATTTACAATCGTAACGAATTTCAAGATTATTTAATTAAAAATACAAAATTAGAAACACCTAGTAGCTCAAGACATGGATTCGGAAGTATATATCAAGAAGAGGGAAGGTTTTATTTTAAATTAAACTTACAAGTTAGATTTATTTAGTTTTAAATATAAAATAAATGCAAAAGATAATATTTTAAAATTTTGACTTCCAATAACACCCCTCAAATACCCTATTCTCAATTGGTCGTGATCAAGCCGAAGACTATGCGCACCGTAAAGGCTGGACCATCCAGGAAGCGGAAAAATGGCTTGCACCAAACCTAGGCTACGACCCAGAAGACTTTGCTTAACTTCAAAACGATTAAAAAAGCAACGATTTTAAGATTCGATGCCTTAAATCTTAAAAAATGTCATACCTTCGTGTCTTAGTGGTTCAAAAAGTGAATTATCAACAGACCCTAGGTTGAAAAAGGCTGAATAGCGCCCCATAAACTTTGTTCGCAAGATTTATGCAACGCATTGTTGCCCTAGTTATCTGCATTAAATTTAAAGGATTGCCTTATGCCAAGTTGGCACGCATTGAATAAAACCGACCATCTTCACGCTGGCTATCAAAAATATGCCAACTATTTTCATGCGCAAAACGACAGCATTGCGCCGTTATTAATCGCCGAACTTGGCCAGGCTTTGCCTTATTATCCGCTGGCGTTTGTGCAACAAGGCGACAACTCGTTTCAGCTGGTAACGTTGCATTCTTTGCAACCGGGGCTGAATTTGTATGTCAGCGCGCAAGGACAATGGCTGGCGCCCTATGTCCCCTCGCACTATCGCAGCTACCCGTTTAAGCTGATCCCGAATGCGCAAAAAAACAACGAGCTCACGCTGTGTTTCGATGAGCAAACCGGATTGGTACATACGCAGGCGCTGACCGATGATGTCAACCTCTTCACCGATGACGGTGAATTGAGTGAACCTATGCGTGCCATTGTCGATTTTTTACAGCAATGTGAGCAAAACCGTCAAGTCACCCAGCAGCACGTTAATCAGCTCAGTGCAAACGCGCTGATTGAACCTTGGCCCATCGAGGTAAAACAAAGTGACGATAACGAAGCGCCCACCCAGCGCATCGAAGGCTTGTATAAAATTAACGAAACAGCCTTACAGTCACTGGCACCCGAAGTGCTAAGCGAACTGGCACAAAGTGGTGCGCTGGCACTGGCATATGCGCAGCTATTTAGCCAAGCACGGTTAAAAGATTTTCATGCGCGCTATCAATATCATCAAAACCAACAGCAGCACGCCGAACAAAAGCAGCAAGCACTGAATGTTGATTTAGACAAGTTATTTGGCGAAGACGACGACAGTTTAAAGTTTTAGCCTTTGTGCGTGCTTGCCTCGCGCAGCCTATCCCCTAGCGTGCAGCCATTTTTAATAGCAGGACAGTATATGTATAGTATGACCGCTTCGGCGAATATCAGCGGCATGGATGAAATAGCCAGTTGGCAATGGGAAATTCGTTCGGTCAATCAGCGTTTTTTAGAGTTCAATTTTCGCCTACCCGATGCGCTACGTCACCTAGAAATGACCCTGCGCCAACGCGCCAAGCGCGTTATCGAACGCGGAAAACTCGACATTAGCTTGAAATATCAAGCCAATGTTCCAACCCAGCCGTTGCAGCTTAATCATGCGCAACTCGCCCACTTAAGCGAAGCGATTGGACAGATACAAGCGATGTTTCCTGAAGCCACCCATATTAACCCATTAGAGATGCTGCAATGGCCCGGGCTGCTGCAACCACCCGCCGTTGAACAAGACGTTTCAGCAGGCCTGCTAAGCGATTTCGATAGCGCACTGACGCGGTTAAATCAAGTGCGTGCGCAAGAAGGCGAAACGCTCGCCCACCTTATTCAACAACGTGTTGAGGCAATGCGCGAGCAGATAGCGCAACTACGCCCGCTGATGAGCGATATTTTGGCACTCCACCGCCAGCGCCTAGCAAACAAAATCACCGAACTTGCGCTACAAATCGATGAACAACGCCTAGCGGCAGAAATTGTCTTACTGACTCAAAAGGCGGATATTGATGAAGAACTTGACCGCTTAACGCACCATCTTAACGAAGTAGAACGCGTGATCCGCCAGCGCGGCGCAATCGGTCGGCGCTTGGACTTTTTGATGCAAGAACTCAACCGAGAAGCGAATACTTTAGGTTCAAAATCGATTGATACACGCACCACTGAGGCTAGCGTCGCGCTAAAGGTATGGATTGAACAAATGCGCGAACAGGTGCAAAACATCGAATAACCTGCCCGTTTTGCTATCACGCTTGTGGCAAGTCAGCTCATTGTTCGCGCACGCACAGGCTGTATCCCCGAGCAGTCTGCGCCTAAAGCGCAAATACCAGTCCCAGCCAAATCAGCAGGCCTGCCCAATGATTTTGTTTAAACGCGTCAAAACACGCTCGCGGCTCGCCTTGGCGAATCTGATATTGATGATAGGCAAATAGCAAGGCGACCGCAAACACGCTGATAAAATAACTCGTCGCTAGTGCAAAGTGCGTGCCGAGCGACAGCAGTAAAACGATCATCAATAGCTGCAACAGGCCAATTATCAGCCGATCATAACGGCCAAATAGAATCGCCGTTGACTTAATGCCGACCTTAAGGTCATCATCTCGATCCGCCATGGCATACAGCGTATCGTAAATCAGCGTCCAAATCAGCGCGATAATAAATACCCACCAAGCTTGGTAAGGCACCGAGTTTTGCACCGCCGCATAGGCCATCGGAATCGCCCACGCAAACGCCGCACCAAGAAAAAGCTGCGGCCAATAAGTATAGCGCTTCATAAACGGATAAAGCGCCGCTAACACCAACGCCACAACCGCAAGGCGTTGCGTCAAATCATTAAGGGCCAGCACCAGCACAAAGGCCACAACAATCAGTGACACAAACAACCCTAATGCCTGCTTAACACTCAATGCCCCGGTGACTAACGGACGTGCGCAAGTACGTGCTACCGCCCCATCCCAATGACGATCCGCATAATCGTTAATGACGCAACCGGCAGAACGCATCACCACAGCACCGGCAATAAATATCGCGAGAATCGGCCAAGGCGGAAAGCCATCCGCCGCCAGCCACAAGGCCCACAACGCCGGCCAAAGCACCAGATAGATGCCCACAGGCTTATCTAAGCGCATCAGTTGAATATAGGGGCTAATCGTCGAACGCATGAGCATAACCCTGCTGGATTAACCATTGATACGCCAGTGGATTGGCCTCAACTTCATAGCGCACTTCATTGTAACGCTCGCTATGAGTCAAGGTGATAAGAAACTTATCTTGTTGCCAAGTGCTCATCACCGACCACCCCATCAAATGATTTTGTCCGCCCTCAAAGCGCGTACGCTGCCAACCTTCATCAGCTAATAATTGATTGAGTTGGGCGTAATCCTGAGCCGAAAGCATACCTCCCCCTCACTCACGCGGTTTTTTTGCCGGTTTTTGCCAGCCTTTAATTGTCATTTGTTTGCTACGACTAAGAGTCAATTCGCCCGCCGGTACCGTTTTGGTAATCGTTGAACCCGCGCCGATGGTGGCATCATTTTCGATTGTCACTGGCGCAACTAACTGGCTATCTGAACCAACAAACACCCGATCGCCGATTAGGGTTTGGTGCTTATTCACGCCATCATAATTACACGTAATCGTGCCAGCGCCAATATTTACCCCACACCCCATTTTAGTATCACCGATATAACTTAGATGATTGATCTTCGAGCCTTCTCCGACCTGCGCATTTTTAATTTCAACAAAATTGCCCACGTGTACCCTATCTGCCAAATCAGTACCAGGGCGAATGCGCGCATAAGGCCCTATGCGGCAATGTGCGCCGACTTTGACCTGCTCAAGATGACTAAACGGGTGGATAACGCTACCGTCAGCCACCTCGACGTTATGCAGAATAACATTCGCACCAATTTTAACCTGGTTACCCAGCACAACTTTCCCTTGCAAAATGACATTGACATCGATTTCGACATCCTGGCCAACCTCGACCTCGCCGCGAATATCAAGCCGATTCGCATCTAACAGGGTAACGCCTTGCTGCATCAATCGCTTCGCTTGACTAAGTTGGTATTCGCGCTCTAGGGCTTGCAACTGAAACTTGTCATTCACGCCAAGTACTTCCATTTCTGCCTGCGGTGAGGTTGTTTGCACCACAAATCCATCTGCGACAGCCATCGCTATCATATCTGTTAGATAATATTCACCCTGCGCATTTTGATTGGTCAAACGAGATAACCAGGCCTGCAACTGCACGCCGTGTACCGCCATTATGCCGGTATTCACCTCATTAATAAGCAACTGGTCAGATTGCGCGTCTTTTTGCTCCACAATCGCCACGACCCTATGATGTTGATCACGCACAATCCGTCCGTATCCGCTGGGATTATCCAGCTTAATGGTCAATAACGCCAACGGTTGCTTGCTATCAACCAAACTCAGTAAATCGCGCAGTGTTGCGACAGAGGTTAATGGTACATCACCATATAAAATCAACACCGTATCGTTTGCTGCAATGTGGGGTAAGGCCTGTTGCACAGCGTGACCTGTACCCAGCTGCGGCACTTGCTCAACCCACGTGATATTAGACGGCGCAAACGCCGACATAACCGACTGCGCACCATGACCGATAATGGTAAGAATATCATCCGCCACTAACGCTTGTGCAGTGGCTACAACGTGCGCCAATAATGGTCGCCCAGCCAGCGGTTGTAATACCTTAGGCAACGACGAACGCATACGAGTACCCTTGCCAGCCGCTAAAATAACTACTTTTAATGTCACAACCGCTCCTCCACTCAATCCATAAAACTCTAACATAAAGTGCTAAGGATTAAGCGCACCCCGAATCTACTAAAGCAATAGTTATAAAAAAAGCGCCCGTAGGCGCTCTTTTTATTGGGGACTAAATTAAGCCATCCCAGTTTTTTGCAAACGATCACGTAACTTCTGAATCGTTTGAATTTTGGCCAATGCCTGAATCAAATCCGACTCCGCACGCGCGATGTCTAAATCCGTTTTTGCATTATCCATAGCGTCCTGCGCACGCTGTTTGGCTTCAAGTGCAGCCGCTTCGTCCAAGTCTTTGGAACGAATAGCTGAGTCGGCTAGGATAGTCACAACATGAGGTTGCACTTCCAAAACCCCACTATTGATGAAAAAAGAATCTTCCTCATCACCACTTTTCACACGCACTTCGCCAGGTTTCAGCTGGCTTAAAAACTGGGTATGAAAAGGTAAAATACCTACCTCTCCATTGGCAGCCTGTGCGAAAAGCATATCGGCTTTTCCAGAGAAAATCTCACCTTCCGCACTTACGATATCTACTTGCATAGAGACTGCCATGACTCATTACCCCTTATATTTCTGAGCATTTTCAATGGCTTCATCAATCGTACCGCAGTACATGAAAGCCTGCTCAGGTAAATCATCCAACTCACCGTTAAGAATCATTCTAAAGCCACGTAGTGTTTCTTTCAACGAAACGAAACGACCTGGTTCACCGGTAAATACTTCGGCAACGTGGTAAGGCTGAGACAAGAAACGCTGAATTTTACGCGCACGCGCGACCAAAGAACGATCTTCTTCAGACAACTCGTCCATACCCAAAATCGCGATAATATCCTTCAACTCTTTGTAACGTTGCAAAGTACGTTGCACACCATTAGCTACGTCATAATGCTCTTGACCAACAACCAAAGGATCTAACTGACGAGAGGTAGAATCCAATGGATCGATCGCTGGGTAAATACCCATTTCAGCGATAGAACGGTTCAATACAACCGTTGCATCCAAGTGAGCAAAGGTGGTTGCAGGTGATGGATCGGTTAAGTCATCGGCAGGTACATACACCGCCTGAATCGAAGTGATCGAACCCTTCTTGGTTGAAGTAATACGCTCTTGAACCAAGCCCATTTCTTCCGCCAAAGTAGGCTGATAACCTACCGCTGAAGGCATACGACCTAACAGCGCAGATACTTCGGTACCAGCTAGGGTGTAACGATAGATGTTGTCAACGAAGAACAACACATCACGACCTTCATCACGGAAGTATTCAGCCATGGTCAAACCAGTCAAAGCAACACGTAAACGGTTACCTGGTGGTTCGTTCATCTGACCATACACCAAGGCTACCTTGTCTAATACGTTAGACTCCGCCATCTCGTGATAGAAGTCGTTACCTTCACGGGTACGCTCCCCTACACCGGCAAATACCGAGTAACCTGAGTGCTCGATCGCGATGTTACGAATCAATTCCATCATGTTTACGGTTTTACCTACACCGGCACCACCGAACAAACCGACTTTACCACCTTTTGCGAAAGGGCAAATCAAGTCGATAACCTTCACACCCGTTTCTAATAACTCTTGCGACGCCGCTAACTCATCAAACTTAGGTGGTTTGCGGTGAATTTGTGCGCGCTCTTGTGTTTCAACAGGACCCGCATTGTCAATCGCGTTACCCAACACGTCAAAGATACGACCCAAGGTGGCTTTACCAACAGGCACCGAAATCGGTGAACCGGTATTGGCAACTTTCATACCACGCTTTAAACCATCTGATGAACCCATTGCGATAGCACGAACCACACCATCGCCAATTTGTTGCTGAACTTCTAACGTCAAGCCAACTTCATCGACAGTTAACGCATCATGAACTTTCGGTAACTCAGCACCACTAAACTCGACGTCGATAACCGGGCCGATAATTTGTACTATTTTTCCACTCATGATATTAAACCTTTTTTTGCAAAACCTAATCTAAACCGCAGAAGCACCCGCGACAATTTCAGAAAGCTCTTGGGTAATGGCCGCTTGGCGTGCTTTGTTGTACGCAAGTTGCAATTCTTTGATCATCTTACCTGCGTTATCCGAGGCGTTTTTCATTGCCACCATACGTGCAGACTGCTCGCACGCTACGTTTACAACAACCGCACCAAACACCGTACTTTCAACATAACGAAGCATTAGGTGATCTAGCGCTTCTTTTGCATCAGGTTCATACAAATAATCCCAATACTTATGTTCTGCACTTTCGTCAATTTGAGTAATCGGGATGAATTTTTCAATCTTCGCGTTCTGTGACATCGCACTAACAAACTCGTTAGACGCAATATGCACTTCATCCAGATGACCCGACTCAAACTTGTCCAGTAAGACCTTAACAGTTCCGACAACGTCATTCAAACGCGGGCTATCACCCAAGTCTGTTTTCGCCGCCACAACATTGCCGCCATAATGTTTAAAGAACGCTTGAGCTTTCTTACCTAACACAGCGATTTCTACGTCAATATTTTGGTCTTTCCAAACTTTTAACTGCTTCAATACTTTACGGAATAGGTTGGTATTCAAACCACCACATAAACCACGATCGGATGAAACGACAATCAAACCAATACGCTTAACCGGGCGCTCCTGAGTATAAGCATGCTTATACTCAGGATGTGCGCCGGACACATGGCTAATCACGCGTTTCATTTTTTCGACATAGGGGCGCGTCGCTATCATGCGCGCTTGTGCTTTACGCATTTTTGACGCAGCCACCATTTCCATGGCCTTGGTGATTTTTTGGGTATTTTTTACGGACGCTATTTGCGAACGTATCTCTTTACTACCGCCTGCCATGGTCTAATCCTCTTAGTAAACGCCGGTTGCTTTGAAAGACTCGATTGCCGCTCTTACGCCAGCAATAATTTCGTCGTTCCAATCACCTTTCGCATTGATTTTAGCCACAAGTTCAGCATGAGAAGCGTTTAAGTAAGCATGAAGCGCGGCTTCAAATGCCCCTACTTTACTTACTTCTACATCATCCAAGAAGCCTTCATTTGCAGCGTAAAGAGAAGTAGCCATTTCTGCAATGCTCAATGGCGAGTATTGCTTTTGCTTCATCAATTCGGTTACGCGCTTCCCACGCTCAAGCTGAGCCTTGGTTGCCGCATCCAAATCAGAAGCAAACTGCGCAAACGCCGCCAATTCACGGTATTGTGCCAAGTCAAGACGAATACCACCCCCTAGCTTTTTAATCGCTTTAGTCTGTGCCGCACCACCAACACGAGATACAGACAAACCAGCATTAATCGCAGGACGGATACCTTGCGCAAACAAACCAGTTTCCAAGAAAATCTGACCGTCAGTAATCGAGATTACGTTCGTAGGAACGAACGCAGAAACGTCACCGGCTTGGGTTTCGATAATTGGTAGCGCCGTTAATGAACCGGTTTTACCTTTTACTTCACCATTAGTGAAACGCTCAACATAATCTTCGTTTACGCGCGCCGCTCGCTCAAGTAAGCGTGAGTGTAAATAGAAAACGTCACCTGGGAAAGCTTCACGACCTGGTGGACGACGTAATAACAACGAAATTTGACGGTAAGCTTGCGCTTGCTTGGTCAAATCATCATAAATAATTAACGCATCTTCACCACGGTCACGGAAGTATTCACCCATTGCACAACCAGCATAAGCGGCTAAAAATTGCAAAGCTGAAGGATCTGAAGCGTTCGCCGCAACAACAATAGTGTTGTCCATGGCGCCGTACTCTTCCAACTTACGTACAATGTTGTTTACAGTCGAAGCCTTTTGACCCATAGCGACATAAACACACTTCACACCGGTGTTTTTCTGACTGATTACCGCATCGATTGCGATAGCGGTTTTACCAGTTTGACGGTCACCGATAATTAATTCACGCTGGCCACGACCAACCGGAATCATCGAGTCGATTGACTTAATACCCGTCATCATAGGCTGATCAACTGATTTACGATCGATTACACCAGGTGCAATGCGCTCGATTGGCGAAGTGATTTTGGTTGCAATCGGGCCTTTGCCGTCAATAGGACGACCCAAAGCGTCAACAACGCGACCTAACATTTCCGGTCCAACCGGCACTTCTAAAATACGTCCCGTACAGGTAACTTTGTCACCTTCTGAGATGTGTTCATATTCGCCAAGAACAACAACACCGACCGAATCGCGCTCAAGGTTAAGCGCCATACCGAAGGTTTGCTCGTCGAACTGAACCATCTCACCATACATCACATCTGACACGCCATGAACAAGAGCAATACCGTCAGCAATACTAACGACTGTTCCTTCACTGCCAGACTCTGCAGTCACTTGAAAACCGGCAATGCGGTTTTTGATTAAGTCACTGATTTCAGAGGGATTCAATTGCATGTGTCTTCCTCTCAATTAATGGGCTATTGCTGCGCCAAGTTTTTGTAATTGAGTGACCGCGGTGTTATCCACTACCCAGTCACCGACTTTAATACGAATACCGGAAATTAAGGAGGCATCAACTTCATAGCTGATATCTACTTCGGCATTAAACTTAGCATTTAAAGCAGCACTTAATTTACTTTGTTGCTCAACAGTGGTTGCCAATGCAGAAGTTACGGTTGCCTTGACACGCTTGTCTTCTACAGCTTTACGCTGTTCAAACAGGGCAGATACGTGCCCAAGAGCGTTTAGACGTCCGTTTTCTGCTAGCGCGACTAACAGGTTTTTGCCTTCAGCAGTCAACGATGAACCCATTACGCCCTCAAAAACAGAAATTTTCTGTTCCAGCGTATAGCGTGGGTTGGCAATCAATGCGGCCATTTTCTCATCGGTAGCAATCAGTGCCATATGCTGGAGCATTTCGCTCCAAGCAACTAATTGCTTGCTCTCTTTAGCAAAGCTGAAAGCGGCTTCAGCATAGGGTCGAGCGGTTGTGATTAGTTCTGCCATAGCATTTCCTTAGATTTGTTTTACTAAGGTTTCAAGCATGTCATTATGCGCCTTAGCATCGACTTCTTTGTTCAGGATTTTTTCAGCCCCTGATACAACAAGTGCGGCGACTTCTTTACGAAGTTGCTCACGAGCACGGCTAATTTCTTGACTAATATCAGCTTGGGCGGCCGCTTTAATGCGTTCTGCTTCTTCCGCTGCTTTTACTTTCGCATCTTCTACGATTTCAGTGCCGCGTTTTTCAGCTTGACTCAACACATTTTGCGCTTGGAGCTTGGCATCTTTAAGCACTTCTTTCGCGCGCTTTTCTGCCAACTCAAGTTCGTGCTTGCCTTTTTCCGCTGCTGAAAGACCATCCGCAATACGCTTTTGGCGATCTTCCATTAGCTTAGACATTGGCCCCCACAGCACCTTATTCACAAACCAAATCAAAAGCACAAAGGCGATGATTTGGATGATTAGGGTTGCATTAATACTCACAGTGGTTACCTCGTCATTCGTTGGTTAAAATTACAAATACCGACTTTAAATTACGCGCCGATAGCTGCTTGTAATGCACCTACGAATGGGTTAGCGAACAAGAACCACATTGCGAATGCCAAAATGATGAATGGGAAAGATTCCATCAAACCAGCGAAAATGAACATATTGGTCATTAATGCTGGACGCATTTCTGGCTGACGTGCAATCCCTTCTAATGTTTTAGAACAGATTAGACCCCAACCAATTGCAGAACCTAAACCAGCGGCTGCCAAAATCACACCTACACCAATCGCAGTTGCGGCGTAAATATCAGCAATCATAGTAGCAGTTACTTCCATTGACTTTCTCCTAAGTTTTAAAGTTAAAGTTAAAAAAGCTTTTTACCTAACGGTAGGTGCGCTTAAACCCTTTTTGGGCTTGACAAGCCAAGCCCGTTTTCGCTGTTTATTAGTTAATGACCTTCGTCATGCGCCATACCCAAATAAACAATTGTCAGCACCATGAAGATAAAGGCTTGTAGAGTGATAATCAAAATATGGAATATCGCCCAACCAAGATCCAATATGGCTTGTAATGGTGCCCAGAACAGAGCAGCGGCACCCACTGCTAAGGTTCCACCGATCAAGGCGATCAGTAGGAATACGAGTTCGCCTGCAAACATGTTACCGAATAGACGCAAGGCCAATGAAATTGGTTTCGCTACTTCTTCGATAATAGTCATTACGATGTTGACAGGGATTAAGAATTTACCAAACGGGTGGAATAAGAACATTTTGGTATAACCCCAAACCCCTTTGATTTTAATGTTGTAATAAACAACTAAAGCAAACACGACTAATGCCATCGCTAATGTAGTGTTTAAGTCGGTTGTCGGTACGATTTTCAAATAAGCGTGTGAGTCACCCACCGCCAACTGGAACAAGTAAGGCACTAAATCAACCGGAATCAAGTCCATGAAGTTCATTAACCAAACCCAAAGGAATACGGTTAAAGCAAGCGGAGCAATAAGAGGATTATGGCCGGGGAAGGCATCTCGAACATTCGTTGAAACGAAATCTAGAATACTTTCGACAAAGTTTTGAAAACCACCGGGGACACCGGTTTCGAGTTGACGCCCTAGGCGCATTGCAACGCCAATAATCAACGCGCCTAATAACGCACTAATAACGATGGTGTCGAGGTGGAATGTCCAAAATCCACTTCCCACCGAATTGTTTGTCAAGTGATGTTGAATATATTCAACAGTACCCATATTTTCAGCACTCAAGAGCCTTCTCCTTAGTCAGTCAAACGACGCTTACCTTGAAGATTAAACATTTGCCCTATCGTCATTAACACAAAGGTTAAAACAACAGGCAGCGGTTCAAGCTTCAAGAGCGCCAGCCCAATAACAAATAACACAGCCAAAAGCACGAAGCGAATGACTGCACTCACATATAAAACCAAAATACCCTGTTTTGCGTTTTCGGCGGCTTTTTGATTCGCCAGTCGAAACGTTAGTATTAACATCACTACATTCGCCATGCCGATAAATACGCCGTACAAGGCTGAGGTAGCCTGCCCATAGTAGGCAAACACCGCAAGAGCCATTAAACCTATGGCACCTTGCACAACAAAAGGACGCAGAACATTAGCTTGCATCTGCGTCCTTTACCTGTTCTTTTTTTTCCATTCTCATCAAGATTCGATGCACTTTTTGTGAGCCGCCAATCAATCCCAGTAACCCGCAAAGCATCATAAAAATCGGCGTTGTACCTAAAAAATAGTCGAACGTATAGCCCACGATAAAGCCGGCTATCACCATGGAGGTAAACATCTGCCCTGAACCGATAAGCAAGAAATTCATGCCTACTTTCGGCTTGTTTTCCCCAGGTTGCGTCCCCATTATTTCCCCTTATAGATGGCTAAGCATAAGCCAAAAAGCAAAGCTTGCACATATTATCCTTTTACCGCGTTAATTGCCAGCCCTGTTTGCATTGATTTTACAAGAGCCAAAGCGCTTTTCTTCTACATATTGTGCCCTGAGATTTATAACTACAATATATAGCAAACCGGATAAAAAAATTTTATCATTCCACGACTTAAAATTCAGTTGCGGGTACGTTATCGGTTTGCAGGCGTTGTAGGATACGATCTAAATCGTCAAGATTGACATAACGAATCTCCAAGCGTCCCCGACCTTTATGGCCATGCGCAATTTTCACCTGTGCCCCCAAGCTTTCCGCTAACGCATTCTCCAGCGCACGAATATTTGGATCTACCGCTGCCTTTTGTACTTTTTCGACCGGGGTTTGCAGTTGCTGCACCGCCTGCTCGACCTGTCTTACCGACCATCCGTTATCAATCGCTTTTAAGCCTACATCAAACTGCTGCGCTTCCGGCAAAGCGATAAGAGCGCGCACATGACCCATCGACAGCAAACCGTCTTGTAGCCAAGTTTGCACCGACTCGGGCAATTTGAGCAATCGCAACATATTGGTGACCGCCGAGCGCGAGCGCCCAACGGCTTCGGCAACTTCTTGTTGATTAAGATTAAAATTAGTCATTAGCGCGTGATAAGCCTTGGCTTCTTCTAACGGATTTAGCGCTTCGCGCTGGATATTTTCAATTAGGGCCATAGCGAGGGTTTGTTGGTCATCGACCTCACGAACAATCGCCGGAATGGTGTCCATACCAGCAATTTGCGCTGCACGCCAACGACGCTCTCCGGCGATGATTTCGTAGGCTTCGTGACCAACCCAATGCACGATTATCGGCTGCACTAATCCTTGCGCCTTAATTGAGTCAGCCAACTCTTGCAACGACTGCGCCTCAAAATGCTGACGCGGCTGGAAACGACCAACTCGAATGTGCGTAAGCGGTAACTTTTCAATCCGCCACTCACTCATCGGTTGCTCGGCTTTTTCCTTGCCCTGAATCAACGCGCTCAAACCGCGCCCACCTAAACCGGAATGTCGTTTTGCCACTCAAAAATCCTCTTTAAACACGTGTTTTTCGCAATAACTCATTCGCCAACGCCAGATACGCCATCGCGCCGGTGGAATTGGCATCATAATCCAAAATCGACTCGCCATAACTCGGCGCCTCCGCCAAGCGAATATTTCGCGGAATAATGGTCTGCAAGACCTTCATGCCGAAATGCGCCACCAACTCATTAGACACATCGTTCGCTAAATTATTGCGGCGGTCGTGCATAGTACGCAGCAAGCCATCAATTTGCAGGCCTGGATTAAGCTCTCTTTGCACCGTTTGCACCGTATCCATCAACGCAGACAAGCCTTCGAGGGCAAAATATTCACACTGCACCGGCACTAAAATTCCATCCGCCGCTGCCAGCGCATTTAACGTCAGCATATTCAGCGTCGGCGGACAATCAATTAACACAAAGTGATAGTTATCCACCAAGGGCGTCAACGCTGACTTTAGGCGTTTCGCCCCCTTATCTTCATCCAATAATTGCACTTCTGCCGCGGTTAAATCGCCATTCGAAGGAATCAAATCGAGAGCCGCTTTTTCAATGAAGTGAATCAACTCACTCAGCGCGACTTGTCCCAACAACAAATCGTACGCCGAGCGGGTTAAGTGATCCTTATCCACGCCCAGTGAAACACTGGTATTGCCTTGTGGATCGAGATCAATCAGCAATACTTTCTTACCCAAGCGCGCCAAACTCGCCGCCAGATTTACGCTGGTAGTCGTTTTTCCCACGCCACCTTTTTGATTGGCAACCGCTATGATTCGTCCCATCAGCGCGCTCCTTGCAATGTTTTACTGGTTTTTTCTAGCGCAACCAGATAACGCTCGGCATCGAGGCCGGGAACCTGAAGCTCATAGACTTTTTTGAGCGTCACATCAGCGCTCAAGGCCTGCATTTCTGCCGGTAGGTTTTGCGATTTCATCGCCCACCAAGTGCCGTTTTGCGCCAACAGCGGCGCTGTTAATTCAACAAAATTATCCAAGGCGGTAAATGCGCGTGAAATCACCGCATCATACTGTTCTGAATGATCTTCAACTCGCGTGTGCAATACGCGCACATTAGCCAGCGCCAGCTGGGCTTTAACCTGCACCAAAAAGCGGGTTTTTTTCTCATTGCTATCAAGCAAGCTGACCGCCATGTCAGGAAACATAATCGCCAAGGGAATACCGGGCAAACCACCGCCGGTACCGACATCAATTAGGCTTTTAGGCGCAGCTTGTTGCAAAACCGGCACCACCGCCAATGAGTCCAAAAGATGTTTAACCAACATCTCTTGCGGATCACGAATCGCGCTGAGGTTATACACCTTATTCCACTTTTGCAGTAAGGCTAAATAGTCCATCAGTTTTTGGCAGGCCTGCTGATTAAGCGCAACACCTAAAGCCTGCGCACCTTGGCGTAAATCGGCCTCAAGCGTCATCGCAACTTCCCTGCTTTTTGGCCTGTTGCGCACGATGTTTTTTCATAAAAATGAGCAACAACGAAATCGCCGCTGGGGTAATACCGGAAATACGCGAAGCCATACCAATCGTTGCCGGTTTGTGCGTGCGCAACTTCTGCTTCACTTCATTCGACAAACCCGAAATCGCATCTAAATCCAAGTCTTCAGGAATCGGCGTCGTTTCTTCACGTTTCGATTTTTCGATTTCAATGAGCTGACGCTCAATATAACCGGCGTATTTGGCTTCGATTTCAATCTGCTCAATCACATCCTCATCACTCACGCCTTCGCCAAATACTTCAAGCTCCGTCAAGGCTTTGTAACTGACATTCGGACGACGCAATAAATCAAATAATTTATGCTCTTTACTTAATGGCAACTGCATTAATTCTTCGGCGCGTTTGGCATCTTTATGCGCCGGATAAATCCACACATCTTTTAAGCGCTGGGTTTCGGCTTCCAGCGTTTCAAGTTTGGTTTGATAAGCCGCCCAACGCACATCATCCACCAAACCAAACGCACGCCCAATTTCCGTCAGGCGTTGATCGGCATTGTCTTCACGTAATAACAACCGATATTCGGCGCGCGAGGTAAACATACGATACGGCTCTTGCGTACCAAGCGTAATCAAGTCATCCACCAACACACCGATATAGGCTTCATCACGGCGCGGATACCAACCGTCTTTGCCTTGCGCCATTAAGCCGGCATTTAAACCGGCCAATAAACCTTGTGCCGCCGCCTCTTCATAACCGGTGGTACCGTTAATTTGTCCGGCAAAAAACAGGCCATTGATTGCTTGGGTTTGCAACGTCGGTTTTAATCCGCGCGGATCAAAATAATCGTATTCGATCGCATACCCGGGACGCATAATGCGTGCATTTTCCAAACCGGCCATCGACTGCACAATATTTACCTGCGTCGAAAACGGCAAACTGGTCGAAATACCGTTCGGATAGAGTTCATTAGTGGTCAACCCTTCCGGTTCAATAAAAACCTGATGCGAGTTTTTATCGGCAAACCGCATCACCTTATCTTCAATCGACGGGCAATAACGCGGACCAACGCCTTCAATCACGCCGGTATACATTGGGGATTGATCTAACGAACCGCGAATCGCTTCGTGGGTTTGTTCATTGGTATGGGTGATATAACAAGGTAATTGTTGCGGGTGCATCGTGCGTGAACCCATAAACGAAAATACCGGTGCCGGATCATCCCCCGGTTGCACCGTCATTTTAGAGAAATCCACCGTACGTGCATCAATACGCGGCGGTGTGCCGGTTTTTAAGCGCCCGACCGGTAAAGCCAGCTCACGCAATTTTGCCGCCAACCGATTGGCCGGCGCATCCCCGGCGCGGCCGCCCTCGTAATTTTCCAAACCGATATGAATGCGCCCCGCCAAAAACGTACCGGCGGTCAGTACCACCTGACGGGCATAAAAATTAAGATTCATTTTGGTGACGACACCAATCACCTGATCACCTTCCAACAACAAATCTTCGACCGGTTGTTGGAAAATCGTCAAGTTTGCTTGGTTCTCTAGCCGCATCCGAATCGCTTGTTTATACAAAACACGATCCGCTTGCGCACGGGTGGCGCGCACCGCCGGACCTTTGGAGGCGTTTAAAATCCGAAACTGAATACCGGCTTCATCGGTGGCCAACGCCATCGCACCGCCAAGGGCATCGACTTCTTTCACTAAATGCCCCTTACCAATCCCGCCAATCGCCGGATTACACGACATCGCACCAAGCGTGTCGATGTTATGGGTCAATAGCAGCGTTTTTGCCCCCATGCGCGCCGAGGCCAACGCGGCTTCGGTTCCGGCATGGCCGCCGCCGACAACAATCACATCAAAATGGGTAAACGAAGCATCCATAGCGCACTACATTTCATCAACTAAAAAATAATCCGAAATTTTACCATAAACCGCCTCTACCCCAAGGTTAAGATATAGGCCAATACACCCGACAACAAAGGAGAAACAATGAAACAGTGGCTAGGACTTGGCTTGGTGGTGCTGTTAAGCGGTTGCACCCATCTGCCAAATGCACAAGGGGATGTGAAACCCGGACAATCGCTCATACTGCACAAGGCGATTGATATTCCGCCACAGCAAGCGCGACGCTTTATCCAGCACGGCCAACTGTTAACTCGCGCCGAACTTGATGAGCGTTATGCGCACTGCCGTATCGAAGTACGCAGCTTACGTGAACAAACCTATGTTATCGAACCGGATAGTTTTCGCATAACGCGCGTGCGCAACGAGGTTGAAGCCATCGCACAGGCAAAAGCGATTTTGCTTGCCTCACTGGGCGATTTACCTCTTTTGGCGATGGGAGACGATGGCCCGGCGGAGATGATGGAGTTGGTGATGCTGTATCTTGATTCGCCGAAACAACCGGATGTATTAAGACTGGTTTGTGCCGGAAAATTGAGTGATGGCAACCCATCGGACTACCCGGATTATTTACGCCCAGACTTAGCCAAAATTAATCAACTGCTCGATGACTGGGCGCAAGTGCGTTAATCACCAGGCCTGGTAACAGAGCATCCAACGCATCGAAGAACAATGACTTACTCATTGGCTATCTTCGCTAAATAGGCTTTGGTTTGGTGAAGCGCATCCTCAATCGCCGGGGCAATGCTCTTTAAATGAATGCGTACGGTGACGCTGGCACCGTTATGCAACATATGTTCAATATCGGCGATTTTATTTCCCACTTCTTCAAAACCAGCCGCATAAGACATGCCTTTTAATGAATGCAAGCCGTTTCGAAGGGTTTGTGACGTGGATAGTTCCGCCATATATTTCGGATAATCGCGCTCAAAATTAGATAACAACTGAAGATAATCTTCTCGTCCTAACAACGCCAGTCGGTGTGCAATCAATTCAGGCCTCATGGTGTCTTACTCAATTTAGGGTTTAGGTATTATTGGCGCGGCTTAATTGACCGACCCGGTTTTTCTTCCAGCGGTTTATCCGGCCAACGATGGCGCGGGTAACGCCCTTTCATGTCTTTAATCACCTCAAAATAAGAAGTGCGCCAAAAATTGGCTAAATCGGCGGTAGTTTGAATCGGGCGGCGTGCCGGTGATAATAATTCAAACGTCAGCGCGACCTTTCCCCAGACCAATAACGGTGATTTTAACTCGCCAAACACCTCTTGCAACTGAACGGATACTTTGGCGTTTTGCGGCTGACTATAATCAATCACTACGTTTTTGCCTGATGGCGTAGTATAAATCGCCGGCGCTTGCTGCGCTAAAACCTGCTGCTGATCGTAATCCAAAATAGACTGCACAATAGCGAACATATCTAATGTCTGCAAACCTTTAATACTATTAATGTCGGATAAATAAGGTGCCAACCAACTTTCAATATTCGCCGACAACCAGGCCTGGTTATAACTTGGCCAATCAGCATTAAAACCGGCCAGCCAACGTAGGCGACTTAACCATGCTTCGGCTTTTTCTGTCCAAGGCAATAAATCCAAACGCTCCGCCAATACATCCAATAACGCGGTTTGAAAAGCTGCCGTATCCATTTTAGCCAGTGGTTTTTCACTCAAAACCAACCGACCTAAACGGCGTTGTTCGGTCGCGGTCAGTTCCGTTTTTTTACTGTCAAACCGCAGTCCGGCGCGGGTTTCAATATGAGATGCAAAGGTTTGTTCAATCGTGGTCAAATCCAGTGGCACCGCCAAATAAATGCGCCCGTCTTGACGTTGTCCGTCGAGATTCGCAATCGCCAACCAGGCCTGGTGGCGTAATGAATCATCGGCTTTTAATAATGCGCCTTTGCCGTTGCTCATCAGATAACGCGGTTCGTCGCCTTTACGCCGCTGCGCAATGCGATCGGGAAAGGCTAAAGCGACTAACGCACCGCTTTCGGTTTGCATTTGCGCCAAACTGAGCGTTGTCGGTGCTGAAAAGCGGAGTTGTTTACGCCAGTTGTCCGCGTTTTTTAGCGCCTGTTCTGCCGCGCTGATTTGAATGGTATAGTCCTGTTTGGCTTGTTGACGGTTTTGTCGATAAGCCTGTAAAACCAGCAAGCGTTTAATTAAATCGGCATCTTGCTCACCACGTAAAATATCGCCTTCAGCCAACAACGCGGCAATGTCGAGAGCCAAGGTTTGCAGGCCTGCTGATTTATTCGCCACGCTTAATAACATACGCGCCAAACGCGGATTCAAGCCTAAGCCTTGGGCTGCACTGCCCAAGGCACTCAAACTGCCATTCGGTGTTAATAAATCCAACTGCTGTAACAGGTTTTTGGCAGCGGCATAATGTGGCGGCGGTGGTGGCGTTAACCAACGTAATTCGTCCGGGGAACTCACCCCCCATAACGCCAGCTCCAAACACACATCCGACAAATCGGTTTGGCTGATTTCTTCCGTTTCAAACGCCGCCATCTGTTGCTGCTGCGATGCCGACCACAAGCGATAACACACACCCGCCATCAAACGTCCGGCGCGACCTTTACGTTGCTCAGCGCTGGCTTGCGAAATGCGCTGCGTCACCAAACGCGTCATGCCGCTGGACACATCATAAACGGCTTTTCGCGCCCAGCCTGAATCCACCACTGCGCCAATACCGTCAATGGTTAAACTGGTTTCGGCAATATTGGTGGCGAGGATAATTTTGCGGCGTTTTTGCCCATCAGGCACTAACGCGATTTCTTGTTGCTCCGGCGCGAGTTGACCATATAACGCACACACCACCAGGCCTGGTTGTTGCGCGTTTTGCACCAAGCTTTCCTGCAATAACGTTTGCGCCCGTTTGATTTCTGCTTGACCCGGCAAAAACACCAACACATCCTTTGAACTGGTTTTTAACGCTTGATAAATCAGTTGTTTGAGCAAAGGCAACCAATCATTCGGATGCGTTGAGTTTAATGGCTGGGGCAAATAGTGTGTTTCAACCGGATAACGGCGGCCTTCGGACGATAGAATCGGCGCATTATTTAAAAACGCACTCACCTGTTCGGCATCCATCGTTGCTGACATCACCAGCAGTTTTAAATCTTCACGCAGAGCGGATTGCACTTCTAAACACAAGGTCAGGGCTAAATCGGCATGAATCGAGCGTTCGTGAAATTCGTCGAAAATCACCAACGCTACATCGGATAACTCAGGATCGGCTTGCAAGCGCCGCGTTAAAATGCCTTCGGTGACAATCTCCAGCCGAGTTAAAGTCGATGTTTTGCGTTCGTTACGAATTTGATAACCAACCGTTTGACCGACTTTTTCACCCAACTGACTCGCCAAATAATTCGCAATCGAACGCACCGCCAATCGGCGCGGTTCCAGCATCACCATTTTTTTGCCCGCCAACCCATCCGCTTTTAATAACGCCAACGGAACGGCGGTGGATTTACCCGCCCCCGGTTCGGCTTGCAGCACCAAGCCTGGTCGTTCAGCCAAAGTGGAAACAATCTGCGCTAATAAAGGCGAAATAGGTAAGGTCATAATATCATTCACCACAGAGACACGAAGGCACGAAGTTTTTTAAATACAGAGCTGTCACTTTTTTCTCGCCTCCCTCGCAGAGAGGCTGTGAAAGAATTCATGTAAATTCACCACAGAGACACAGAGTCACGAAGAATTTAAAAATAAAGAGACCAAAACGTTAAAAATCTTCGTGTTCTTCGTGACCTTCGTGGTTCAAAACAAATGGCTTGCACTGTAAATCTAACCCAGTGGTGGGCAATAATAAATTCTTTCACAGCCTCAGAGCGTGGGAACGAGAGCAAACTCTAGCCGCACTATTTCACCCTCTCCCCAACCCTCTCCCTGTGGGAGAGGGAGCTACACTTCGTGCCTTCGTGTTTCTGTGGTTAAAAAAACCTCACTGGCGCACAAAGCGCGGCATGTCGCTGTTAGATTGGAAATTGGAACGAAACGGGTTAATGTCCAGTCCGCCGCGGCGCACATAACGCGCGTACACAGTTAACGCATCCGGCTGACAGTGTTTTTCGATGTCGGTAAAAATGCGCTCAACACATTGTTCGTGGAATTCATTATGGTTACGGAACGACACAATATAACGCAACAACCCGGCGCGTTCGATGCGTTTACCGCGATATTTAATCACCAACGTCGCCCAATCCGGTTGGCCGGTGACTAAACAATTCGACTTGAGCAAATGGCTATACAAGGTTTCTTCAACGTTTTCACTTCCGACCTTTAACTGCTCGGGATTAAGCTGATACGTATCAATAGCAATATCTTGATGGTCTAAACACATCGCATCCTCAAGATCGCCAACCAATTTTTGCTCACGATCAATCGGCAAAACTTTCACCTTCACCGGCGCAGCGGTGGCTTGCGTTAAATCCTGCTGAAGCTGTTGCGCCACCTGCGCTTGCGTGTCAAAACGCGTGCCGTTAAACGAGTTTAAATACAACTTAAACGACTTGGATTCAATAATATTCGGGCTATCCGCCGGAAACACGAACTCGGCCAACGCCACCACAGGTTTACCTTTACCATTTAGCCACGACAATTCGTAAGCCGTCCATACATCCACCCCACGAAAGGGTAAAACCTGAGCATGAATGCCAATTTCATCGCGTTTAAATTGGCGTGAAATCGGAAACAATAACGCCGGATTATAGTCTGCACAATAAGCGCTTGGCTTACCCAGCGGACTGTGTTCGGCAATCGCATCAATCGACATAAATTATCCTTTTGCTAACTTAACAGGCCTGCTAAGTTCTATTTTTTGCGTGCTGCAAGCCATCAACCATCTCAATCACGCTTCGGTTTAAAATTGTCATTATTTTACGCTGTACGCTGCGTACAATAAGCGTTTTATTTAGAGAAAGTTCAATGCTCAGCACACTCATAATTGGCATCCTATTAACGTTTTGTAGCCTTGGTCTGTTATGGCTAGGCTTTACCCAACTACGCAAACAGCCACGCTTTAGCGCACTCAACAGCCGTCAAGCCAACAAACGTATGCTCCAACTCACGCTGCTACTGTATGCCCTAGGGTTTAGCCTCACCCTTGTTTTTATGCTCAACTAATGCCCAACAGGGTTAAAACTGATAACGCACGCCAACGCCCGCGCCCCAAGTCGGCTCCAGTGAATAGGTTGTCAATGAATGGCCACGGCGATTATAGGTTTCAAACTCATAAAACGGAATGTAACGTACGCTGGTAAACACTTGCCACTGCGCATTCGGTCGATAGGTTAAGCGCATATCGCCCTGCCAATTACGAATCTCCGCATAACCGGCGGCCTCAATCTTGCTATCCTTCGCCAAGCGCGCCACCAAACGCTGATAGGCGACACCGCTACTCCACTGCCAGCGCGGCGAAAAACCATAACTCACAAAACTACGCGGATAACCAAGAGTTGCCCCCCACCCTTCCTGCGCCTGAGCGCGATAACTCAAGCCAATCACCGGCAATAACTTTGAGTGTACCGGATGATAGCCATAACTCGCTCCCGCAATCAGCTCCAAATCAGGGGTTAGCGATTTCATCCACATACTTAACAGATTGACGTTAGTTGCATCGTCAATCTCTTTTTCATAATGCAGCCCCAAGCTAATACGATTTAGCCAGCGCGAATCCTCGGATAAACGCATCATATACCCTGTACCGACATTCAACGAATGCAGTCGCGTAATCGGCTGATTCACCCCATCACCGAACGGCAACCCCGCCACTGAATCGGAGTGAATACCCCAGTGCTGATACCCCAGCTGCACATAACGATTTGAAAATGCCAATTTAGTGACATTCAAATTTAACTTACCCTGCGAATCCTTAAATTTCGCCGCCTGATAATAATCATGCTCCAGCTCAATTTTATTGGGTTTATCATTCGCCCCCGCGCCTAACGCACACAGCAACAACCCCAAGCCCAACACCTGTTTCATCCCCCCACCCCTTTGACAATAATGATGCAATAAGTCTACAGCAAAAATAGCGAACAAGAAAATAACGAACAAAGAGACCAAAATCAACCCTGCTCAAAACTAAAAATTTATTAATCAATCAGCTACATCGAAACATCAACAGGCGACAGCCATCGCTCGCACCAGCTAAATAAAAAAGCGGCCAACGGCCGCTAAAAAGAAGACTAAAGGAGGAGATACAACACATTCGACCTACAAAGCAGGTCATGCGGTCAAGATACATCTTGACCGATTTACGCCGTTTAGTGACTACCGGACATCGCCAAACGATGCAAATATTGGTTAATCAAATACATGGCTTCACCGGTTTCACCTTTAAACGCGACCAGCTTCACCTGATCCAAAATACCGCGGAACAACACTTCTTCTTCACGCTGTTCGGCGATAAAGAACTGCAACATATTAAAGGTATTAAAATCCTTCGAATCCAGCGCCATTTCCGCCAAATTATTAATCAAGGCCGTCACTTTCAGCTCATGCTCAAACGCCTTGTTAATCACATCTACCAAGTTTTTAAATTCCGTCGGTGGCGCTTGCACCGCGCCCACCGTCACCGGCGCATCGCATTCGATTAAATAATCGATAAACTTATCACGATGCTGCAATTCTTCTGGCACGTGCTGGCGAAAAAATGCCGCCGCACCGCTCAACCCTTGCGTTTCACACCAAGCCGACATCTGCAAATACAAATTCGACGCATACATTTCAGCGGTAATTTGCTCATTGAGTTTTTGAATCATTTCAGGCTTTAACATTGCGCACTCCTTATATTGGGTTCAATTACCGATTGTACCCCCTGAAGATAAAAAAAACGACTCAAAGCGCGGGCACCGACTTTGAGTCGCAAAGCTTTTAGGAAAGGTTACAACGCGTAAAACTTAGAACTTATACTTCGCACCCATCTCAAACGAACGCGATGGACCGGCATAAATCCCTTGACGCAAGCCGGCGATATAACGCTCGTCGGTCAGGTTTTTCACCGCGCCGAACAGGCTTAACTGCTTGTTCAAACTGTAATAAACATCAAAATCGACCGTGGTATAGGCATCAAGCTTACCGCCCCAGATCGCGCCAACGCCACCATTATTGCCGCTAATCGCTTTGCGGTTATCGCTGCTGGCATATTGCGAACCATTATAGTGTGCGCTCAACTGTGTTCTTAACCCGCCATGAGTATAACCCAACGCAAGATTCGCCAACATTTCAGGTGAGTAAACAATACGATTGCCTTTATCCGTACCGGAACGATATTCCGAGGTTGGAATATAGGTCATATTGCCGCTAATATCAAAACCGCCGCCCAATTTATAACCAGCAGAAAGTTCAACACCTTGATGCAAGGTTTTTCCGGCATTTTGTTTCGACAGGTTCGGATCGGAGTTACCGGAAACGATTTGATTGTCGAAATCCATTTGGAACGCAGTCACTTCATAGTTAAAGCGTTGATTGCCACCACGTACACCGATTTCCATATTCACAGAACGCTCGGCTTCTAAGCGCTGATCTTTATAACCATTTAACGCATCACTGGTTTGAGCAGGCGAGAATGCCTTATATACACCACCGTAGAGCTGCGCCATGGAGGCTAATTGATACGTTACCCCCACCCCCGGCATAAACTCGGTATTCGAGGTTTTAGCCTGCTTAGTGCGATTAAGTTCATCCACACTCGACTGCTCATAATGCTCAATACGTAACCCCGGCGTAATCGCCAGTCTATCGTTAATTTCAAACCGGTTTTGCGCATAAACCGCCAAGCTATTGGCCGTGTCTGTTTTCTGTGCGCTTAACGTACCTGAACGCGGACTCGTTCGCGTGGCACTGATTTTCTTATCATCCATTTCTTCGGTCATATAACGCACGCCGACTTCGGCATCGTTATTAATACCAAACAAACCGTGATTAATTGACAAGCGCGACTCCACGCCTTTACGTTCAAACGCACGGTTATTACCCTGTACCGTATCGGTGTAACTCCAACGCCCACTGGTCGGCGAAGCGCTGTTTGGCGTAGTCACGCCAAAACGCCAATAATCACGTGTCACATGACTCCAATACACTAGGGTATTAAGCTTCATCTTGTCGTTAATATCCCATTCGTGGTTAATATCAAACGCATTACGCTCGGTTAAAAACCAATCGTCCGGTGCCGGGTTATAGGTTTTACCGGCTTTGTAATCGTCTATAAACAAACCGCGATATGAAATATTCGCGTCGTTATTGGTATGGCTAAACTTCATACTCACCATCTGGTTATCGCCAATCGCAAGGGCACCTTTTACCATGATGTCATCCATCTTGTAGCCCTTGTTTTGGAAACCGTCGCTCTGCGCTTTGGTATAGACCACACCAAACGCCGCATCGCCACTTGGGTTACTCGCCCCCAACTCCACCGTGCCTTCGCGCAAACCAAATGAACCCACGCGACCCGACACGCTCACACCATCATCCGGCATTTTCGTAATATAGTTAATCACCCCGCCAATCGTGGACGGGCCATAACGTAGTGATGCCGCGCCTTTGAGCACCTCGATGCCTTCCATACGTTGAATGCGCGGATTATAATAACGCCCGTTACCCAAAAACAAACTCGGCGCGACCGGCACACCGTCTTCCAAAATCAACGTTTTCGATGAGTCCGCCGGCAAACCGCGCATACCAATATTCACCACCACCGCTGTTTCTTCTTCACCCTTAATGTTAATCCCCGGCACTTTACGCAATGCGTCTTCGGTGGACAAAGGCTGAGCCAGATCCAACTCTTGTTCCGTAATAATCACCACCGAACCAGGTTGTTTGCTAATCGCCTGCTCACCTTGTCCGACCACATCGATACGCGGCAGGGTTTTGCCTTCTTCGGCCCAGGTTGGCGCACTCATCGCCGCCGCCATACTGATAACAAGGGTTTTTAAAACGCGCTTTTTGGTTGTCATGGTATTCCTCAGTTTAAGGTTAGGCACTTGGCTGGCTAGTCAAAACAGATGGCTGGCTGACGGAGGTTGGCTGGCTAGTGTGCAATGTAATTTTAGTTAATGCGCCCGCTGGCTTAACGGCGGCGTAATCACCACCGATGTCGGCCAGGTCGCCGGATTAAAGCAAGTCTGATGTTGACATTGGCTGCAATCACCCCGCGCACGATGAACACAGGTTTGTAAACACAGACGCTGAATCAAATCGCGCCCCTGCGTATCCACGCAACCAATATCCGCTGCACACAACACCCCCAAGCGAAACAACTCAGCGAGTTTATCGGCGGATAATTTAAGCGTAATGTCGGTTTGGCTATTCATCGTGTGACTACTTTGTCAAAATCAGTTTGTTTTCTTTGGTGACACACAAGCGATACTGCGTGGTACCGTGCTGAATCACCACTTGGGTTTGACCGGCTAACAGTGTCTGGCTATCCACCACCCGAGGTTTAGCCGGCGTCTGCTGAGCGGACATAACACCCCCTTTTGTTGCTGACGTCCTTGCTGTCGCTGCGCATCCAACAAAGACATCAATGTAAATGATAATAACCCTCAATAACTTTACGCTATGGTAATAAATGGAATAATCAATGTCAAATAGAAATAAATATTATTTCAAAACTTTTTGCGTTACGTTTTCGCCAGTACATCAGTCGATACGGTTGATTTGATTTGGAGGTTTGAGCGGAATGATGGCATATGCAGGATAGTTACCAGGCCTGGTAAGCTTGCGGTCGTTTGAAACACATACCCGGCCTGGTTATTCGAGGTGTCGATAGGTTTATTGTTCAGCCAAAACAATTGATACAAACATCTAAAAAAACATCGTGTCTTTGTGTCTCTGTGGTTAAAGAAGAAGGGTTAACAGCCCCTAACGGCCTTCAGCTTGAATTTTTTTACGGTAGCTAATGGCTTGCTTGAGCATAGGGATAATACGCTCCATTTGAATTAAGGCTTTTTTGACCGTTATTTTCTCAAATCGCTCAAAATCCTCTTTAAGCTCCGCCTGCTTAATCTTGGGTAAATTTTCCAATACCTTGCGCTCAACCGCCCCACTTGGATCAATGCGACACAGAATCACCCGCTGAATCGGCGTTAAATCGAGCAAAAACTGCTGAATAGTCGGCCGATCCAACGCCACGATCTTCAACGCAATACTGCGATGCGCCTCTAAGCTTTTTTCTAGCGCCGCTTTATCTTCCGGTGCCAGCTTAGTCAAACGATGATCCATTAACGCCACCAGCTCCTCCAGCACCGCGTTCGGATAACTGAGCAACACATGACCGACCTCAATCAAATAACTGCCATTCGCCAAGGTTTTAACTTTCACTTCCATCGCACGCGCTCCAACTAAAGATAGGCCGAAGCCGGATAATGAAACTCAATTAAACCCTCATCCTCGATACGATACAACGTTTCCAAAAAACGGCGCATCGCCAACTTCTGCTCCGATTCATCCGGCAAAGGCACCGACGACAAATCCGCTGCCATTTGCTTCCCCGCCACCGAACCCATCTGACGCAACGCCGTCGCCTTCAAATTCTCATCCGCAATCAACGCCAACCAAATCCGCAAATCATCCTTATTCAAATGCGCGATTAAATTGGGCCAATCCAACGGCGATAAATAATTCAACTTCAACGACATCTGCACATAGTTTTGCAAAATCGACGTTTTATCCTGACTTTGCGGACACAAACTATGCTTTAAACTCAGATGAAACAAATGCGTCGTAAACCGATCCAAGCGCAAAATAGCCGGCCCCAGCTGAATCAACCACTCATTATCATGCACCTTCTGCATACCGACTTTCATATTGCGCCCTCCTAAGGGTTATCCAGCGACAAAATAATTTCAACGCGACGATCTTTATTATAATTCGCAAAATCGCCATCTGCAGAAATCGGCATCGAATCCGCACGCCCCTCCACCTTCAACGCACGCGGCTCAATCACCCTTAAACTAATCAAATACTCGCCCACCGCCGCCGCCCGCGACGCCGACAAATCCCAATTCGTGCGAAAACGCCCGCCGCCGCTCAACGGCACCCTATCGGTATGTCCGCGCACCAACACCGACATTCCCGACACATCGCGCAACCGAAACAAATTACGCAACTCCAACCTAAACTCCGGCAACAAATCCGCGCTACCCGAACGAAACAACGCCTCGCCGCTAAACGTCAACTCAATCGTTTGCGTTTGCGCATCCACCTCTATCTCCACGTTTTCAAGGTTTTCCAACGCCTGGGTCACAATCTGCGCCATCTGCTCAAACTGCTGGTTTTCCTCGTGATCATTCTCCACCGGTGAATCCAGATGCAACTCAATAACCGACTTACCGTCAAACTCAAATACCCCGCTTTTCGCATCACCAAACACGCTTTGCAACGACGTCGCCACCTCCTCAAACTTATGATCCTCAATCGAGCTCATCGCATACAACAACGCAAAAAACGCCATCAACAAACTCATCAAATCGGCAAACGTCACCATCCAAGCGGGCGCGCCCTTTTTACAAGGTTTAACTGGCGGACACTTATTTTCGCTCACTACGCCGCCTCAGGAAGTTTATAAAAATCGTGCGTCAAATACGGTTTCACCGCCTCGCGCATAATCATCGGCGACTCGCCTTTTTTAATATAAATAATCGACACCGCGATCAACTCACGCTCAAACACCGTATTCGACTGCCAAGACGCAATTTTCTCCGCCATCGGAATCAGCGCCGCATTCGCAATCACCGCCCCATACAACGTCGTCAACAACGCCACCGCCAACGACGGCCCGATAGTAGAAGGATCATCCAAATTCCCCAACATCAAAATCAAACCAATAACCGTGCCGATCATGCCAAACGCCGGCGCTGCATCCGCCATCGAATCCAACACCGCCTTACCGCGTTGCGCCTGATTAATTAAATTCTGAATCTCATCCGCTAAATACTTTTCCAGCGATTGAATATCCGGCGAGGCAAGCATAAACGCCAACGACTTATCATAAAACTCATTCCCCGACGACTCACCCTCAATCGAAATCAAACCTTCCTTACGTGTTTTCTTGAGCAACTCTTCGGTCACATCCACCAACTTATTAAAATCGGTAACATCCTTGCGCCCCTTTGACGCCAACATCGCCGTCTTAAACGCCTTGCCAATATCTTTCGGTGAAAACTTGGCAATCGTCGCCGCCAACGTCCCGCCGATGACAATCAAAAACGACGGCAAATCCACAAACGCCCCCAAGCCACCGCCCACCGGCCTGTATCACGCGCGCGCTTTCGCCGACGTTCGCCGCCTTGTGTGCGCTAAGCGACTGCGCATGACCCAAAATCGCATTCAGCGGCGCGCGCAATTCATGGCTCATTTTTGCTAAAAAATACTTGTGCGCATCGCGCTCAGTTTGCGAACGAATCAAGCGCGCGCGTAAATCGTCTGCCTGCTTTAACACCGCAAACAACGTGGTCGGCGCTATCAATAAAAAATACCAAGAAAAGCCCAACGATTGCAGTGGAAAATGTCCAACCCAACCAAACGCACTCGCCGCACGATAGATAATTAGCCCCAATAACAACACATAACTAATCAGCAAATAGCCCGCCGGACCGGAACCATCGCGCCAAGCACGAAAAAACACCCAAATACTCAGTGCGATAATCAGCAACACCACCAATGTCAGCGCACGAATCGGCAAGGCATACTGCCAAATAAAGCCTAGGCTGATCGCCAGCAACAACCACAACAACACCTTTAACAGCCGATCTTCCAGCGCATAGCGCGCCGAGGTATGCAAAAACCCGCGCAAAAACAACACCAAAAAAATAATCGTGGCGCCGACTAATACCCCATGCAACCCCATCGAATAAGGCACATCTTGCGGCCAGACGTAGGTCGCCAACAAGCCGGTATAACTCGCATCCAACAGCATTTGACACACAAAGCTGGCGAACAGCCAGAGCAGCGCGGTTTGGCGAGTACTCAAATAAATCATTAACGTAAAAAACGCCGCCAGCATTAAACCGCCCATCGCGATAGCCTGCACAATTTGCAGCTGACTTTGCACACTAAAATAATCCGGCAAGTCCCATAACTTCAGCGATAAATCGACCTTGGTATCCGCCGACACCGCTAGATAATACACTTGGGTTTGCTGCGCTGCTAAGCGTACCGGCAACAACAACCCTTGCGCCACAATCGGGCGCTCGCTTTTGGCCACCGCTATCCCGCTTTGATAGCTATGCCAGTGCCCGTTTTGCTGATAAAACAACTCCACCTGCTTCATACGCGGATGCCCTACTTCCAACCATCGCTCGATTGGCGTATCGAACGGATTGCTAAAAGCGATCTGCAGAATATGCGTGGCATCGTTAAAGCCGCGCGGCAAGCTATTGGCCGAAGATAACGCAAAATGACAGGCCTGCAATATTGAATCAAATGTTCCCTGCACGGTTTGCTGACTAAGCTTACACCAAGCCAACGGCTGACTAATCGATTGCGGCGTATGCGCTGACAACGCAATCGGCTCGCCAACAAGCGGCGATGCGGCTGACAATCCCGACCAACCGAGCATCGCACTGAGAAACAAGGCCTGCACCAAACGCGCAATTAACAGGCCTGCTAATCGCATAATGGCGCCTCGGCGCCCTCGCGTAACTGCGTCGCCGAACAACCATAATGCTCACGGAAGGCTTTGGCGAAATTGGCTTGACTGGTATAGCCAAAACGCTCGGCAATCGCCGCAATCGGAATATCCGAATGCACCAACCAGTCGCGCGCTTGACGTAAACGCGTTTGACGTAACCAAGCAAATACCGTCATACCTGTGGCCTGCTTAAACGCGGCGGTTAAACGCTTGCTATTACATCCCGCCTGCTTGGCTAACGCGTCTAAGCTATGGGTTTGCGCCAGATTTTGTTGCAAAAAGGTGATAGCAGCGCTGACAATCAACGCCTCTTTGGGTGACAACGGATTTACAAAATGCAGCGCGGGGGGAAGGGGGTCTGCCGACGGCGCACTCGCTGACGGCGACTTGGCTAAATTGAGGTGAATTTGAATGCGCGTCACCACTTCTTCTTCAACAAAAGGCTTGCCGATAAAATCAACCGCACCCAGCTTTAAGCCTTCGATACGCTTGCTCGGCTCGTTAAATGCACTGAGAAAAATAATCGGAATAGACCGTGTTGACGCCTGCGCCTTTAACCAGCGGCAAGCGGCAAAACCATCGGTTTTAGGCATCGCAACATCTAATAAAATCAAATCCGGCTGAATCAGTTGCGCCTTGTGAAAGCCATCTTCGCCGTCGAACGCCACATGAACCCGTATTTGCCGCCCATTGAGCAACGCTATGAGCAACGCTAAGTCCTCTAAGGAATCATCAATCAGCAATACCTGCGGCGTGTGAACAACCGGGCGCATCGCTTAGCCTTTTAACACAACAAATCGGCGCATCATGTTGGCTTATCCAGCGCCAACATCGCTTGCTTATACACCAGCGCAGCCTGCGAATCATCGCCTTCGGCTTCATAACACTGAGCAAAGGCGTGAAAGGTTTCTAACGAAGGTTGGCGTTTTAAACTTTCGCGGAAATAACCGTGCGCCTGTCCCCAAAGCTGACTTTGACAGGCTAAACGCCCCAGCGTTAAAAACAACACCGCGCTGTCCGGGTGCGCTTTTAACCAGGTCTG
This sequence comes from Thiomicrospira sp., assembly GCA_034005865.1. Classification (GTDB taxonomy): domain Bacteria; phylum Pseudomonadota; class Gammaproteobacteria; order Thiomicrospirales; family Thiomicrospiraceae; genus Thiomicrospira. The sequence continues at coordinate 48,638 of JAVETW010000008.1, forward strand.
CGCCGTTTTGAGGCGGTCGTACGCCGGTCCATATTCGATACGCCCATACAGATACACCAACCCCTCATCCCATTGCGCTTTCAGCGCTTTTTCAATTAATTGGCTTAATCCGTTAAGTTCGTTGGCACGCAAGCAAGCCTGCACATACTCACTTAACAACCGCGGCGAGCGAGTTTGTTTAGCGCCCAAGGTTTGCCAAACCGCCTGTAAACTCGCCATATCCGGCGCTTGCTGCAAACGCATCGCGCTCATCGCCTCTTCTAACTCGTCAAGTTCATCGCGCGACAGTCCAAGGATTTTTTTAATCTGCGGCATTAACGCCAACAAGGTATCGGCCTGCTTTTGCGCCCGTAACAGCCCGACATACTCACTGAGTACCGCTTTATGGCGCGGCGCCGAACGATGCAACTCCGCCAAAATCACCAACGCGGTCAGTGGATCGTTAGTTTTAAGCAAGCGCGCCTCCACCAAGCCGATGGTCACTAGATCATCGGGATACTGCGCGCGCGCCTGCGCCAAATACTGATCGCGCCGAGCCGTCGCCTGCTGCATATCCGCCATTTTGGCGGCCGTCAGATAGTGCATCAGCCCGTTTTCGCTAAATTTCGCGCTGTGTAACAAATGTTTTTCCGCCTGCGCCCAATTCGCCTCTTCTTGAGCAATCAAACCCTTTGATAACGTCACCTGCGCTTTTTGATAGCGCTTGGTTTGGCGATAGCGACGCCAAGCCTGCGGTAAGCCGCGCAACCACACCCAACCACGCACCAACATCACCCAAAACACCAATACCACCACCAACAACGCCAGCATTAAACTCACACTGGTTTGAATTTCCCACACATCCCAGCGAATACTCACCCGACCAATGTCCAATAAAGCAAAGGTCGTCAAACTCACCGCCGCTAATAGCACTAAACCCCAGACAATAAATGTTTTCATTGTGCCGACTCCGCCGGAGCAGGCTGCGCTTCATGCTTGTGGATGGTGAACAACTGATTAAAACGCGAAAAGAACCCTTCCAACTGAGGCTGAATTTCGGTCACCGCCGCGTCGATTTGCGGTTTTAAACGCTCAATCCATTGCGCTTGTTGTTGCGCCAAGCCATTGAGATGCTCGCCAAGGCTGAGAATTTTCGGTTCCCACTGCGCAACCCAGGCCTGCTGATTTTGATTCAGTTGCTCAAGTTGAGCCTTGAGCTGCGCCACCTGCTGCGCTACCTCTTGCTCAAAGCGCGCGATATCCCCCTGTGTTTGCTCATCGGCCGCTCCCGTGGCCAATACCTCATTGAGCTGGTTAAGCCGATTATTCACCTCGGTTTGCCATTGCGCCAACGCTTGTTCCAACGCGTGACTATCGGCAGGCGACGCCGAAGGGGCTTGCGCGCTCAGGGTTTCAACAGCCTGACTTACCGACGCCCAAGCTTGTTGCAACTGTTGCTGCTGTTGGTTTTGCGCCTGTAATGCCTGTTCGAGCTGTTGGAGTTGCGCCTGTTGTTGCTCAACCTGATGCGACAACTGTTGCGCAAGCTGTGCGCTCGGGTCGGGACGTTGAACCATCACCCAACTACTCAGCGCTAAGGCTAACGCCGCGCCTGATACCAACATCACCGCTATCCACAAAACCAACGGTTGCGGCCAAGCGATTTTTTTAGCCGATGTTTCGTTATGGTTCGCTGTATCTGTTTCGGCCTTGTTTGGCGCCTCGACAAACTCACCCTCGACAACGTGTTGTTGGGCTTTTGGCGTAATCGGTTCACTCATGGTTTTCTCTCCTGTTGGCCAGTTTGGTTAAACTGGAAATAATCGCTTCGTCGCTGGAGGTTGGCGTCACCAGCATCTCGCCGCTAAACCCGCGCTCGCGCGCCGCGTGCGCAATACGTTCACTAAAAACAATTAACGGCAACGATAAACACCAGGCCTGCTGATTTGGCGGCAACGCGCTTAAAAACGCTGCCAAGCTCGTTTGACTGGTAAACAGCAACACTGGATGGCGAGCAACGCGAAACGCCGCCCAAGCCTGCTGACAAAACGGCGCAACTTGGCGTCGATAGACTTCGCACACACTAACCCGCGCGCCCGCTTGACGCAGGCTGTCGGCCAAAAGTTCACGTCCGCCGTCGCCGCGCACGATTAATACCCGCAAATGCGGCACCTTGGCAAACACCGCCAGTTGTAGCATCCCCTCGGAATCAAAGCTAGGCGGTAACGGCTGGCGATTCGGCCAGTTTAATTCGTCTAGCGCTTGTGCAGTAGCGGCGCCGACCGCAACCAACTGCTGCCCGCTCCAACGCGGCGCAAGTTGCGCCAAACCCTGTACCGCATTACGACTGACAAACACCACCACATCAAACGCACCAAGGTCTAAATCACGCGGCGCCTCGTACACAATCTCTAAACAAGGACATTCCACCACCGCAAAACCGGCTTGACGCGCTAATTGCGTTAATTGGCAGGCCTGATGCTGGGGGCGTGTATTAAGCAGGGTACCCTTCATCGCGCTGACTTAACGAAGGGTTACGACTGATACAGTTTGGCTAAAATCTCGCGCGCGCCATCCGCCAATAACTGCTCGGCCACCGCGCGTCCTAGCGTTTCAGCTTGTGCCAACGGCGCGCGGCCTTCCTTGCGAATAATGTGCGAGCCGTCGGTTTCAGCGACTAAGCCGCGTAGCCATACCTCATCATGCTGCAACAGGGCAAATCCGCCAATCGGCACTTGGCAACCGCCTTGCAACGCATGATTCATCGCGCGTTCCGCCTTGACCACTATTTCGGTTTGCGTATCGTTTAGCACCGCCACCAACGCCTTGGTTTGCTCATCGCCTATGCGTGTTTCGATACCCAGTGCGCCTTGCGCTACCGCCGGTAAACACACCTCTGGGGCGACTTTGCCACGGATACGCTCATCTAAGCCTAAGCGCTCCAAACCGGAGGTGGCTAAAATAATCGCATCAAACTCGCCTGCGTCTAGCTTGCCTAAGCGCGTGCCGACGTTGCCGCGCAAGTCTTTCACCACTAAATCCGGACGCAAGGCTTGAAACTGGGCTTTACGGCGCAAGCTGGAGGTGCCTAAAACTGCGCCTTGCGGCAATTCGTCCAAGCTGGCGTAATGGTTCGATACAAACGCATCGGTCGGGTCGTGACGCGCCATGATGGCGCTGAGTTCAAAGCCTTCGGGCAACTCCATCGGCACGTCTTTCATCGAATGCACCGCCAAATCCGCCTGTCCCGCCAGCATTTGATCTTCCAGCTCTTTAGTAAATAAGCCTTTACCGCCAATTTTGGCCAAGGGCACATCCAAAATTTTATCGCCTTTGGTCACCATCGGCATCAGCTCCACCACCAATCCCGGATGCGCCGTTTCTAGGGTCGCTTTAACAAATTCGGCTTGCCACATGGCTAATGGGCTTTTGCGCGTGGCAATACGTAGGGTCTTTTTCATGCTCTTTTCCATTTCATATTAACCCACACATTTTACTCAAATCACCCTGACATTTTTCGTTAAAATAGCGTTCGTGCTCATTTGATGCGAGGAACGCGCCATGCTTAACCGCCTTTTAGTCCTGCTTGCTACGGCTTTTTTGCTTATCGGTTGTGATAAAACCGCACAAGCCAACACCCTTCAAGAAATGGATAGTTTTTATGAGGTCGCGCAGCAAGCTCAACGCGACAATCTGCCGATTATGATTATGTTTAGCGCCGAACACTGCGGCTTTTGTATTCAACTTAAGCGCGAAGTACTCGACCCGATGATTCGCAACGGAATGTACGACGCCAAGGTTATGTATATGCGTCAAGTGAGTTTGGATATGCACAGCCCGATGCAATTCTCTGCAACCGAAACCATTGAAAAACGCGCCTTCGCCAGTATGTATCACGCCGATATCACGCCGACCATTATATTTGTTGATTCGCGCGGATTGCCGATTGCCGATCGCCTAGTTGGGGTCTTCGATACGCAACTTTACGCCGGCATGATTCATCGCTCGCTTAATCAAGCCTACGAAAAATTGGGCAACCCGTTGCGCCTGCCCGCTACCCCAGAACAAATGCAAGCTAATCAATAGGAATGTCCATGAGCCACAATATTAACCAAGAAAAACTCTCCAGCGGTCGTTTTACCGAATCGACCGATGCGTTTGTTGAAGAATTTACCGCGTCGATTCAATTCGATAACCGGATGTATCGCCAAGATATTCAAGGCTCCATCGCCCATGCGCGTATGCTGTATAAAATCGGCGTGCTTAACGCGAAAGAAGAAGATGCCATTATTAAAGGCTTGCAACAAGTGCAAGCGGAAATCGAGTCCGGTCAAATGCACTGGTCGATTAAACAAGAAGATATTCACATGAATATCGAATCGCGTTTAACGCAGATGATTGGCGTGACCGGTAAAAAACTCCACACCGGACGCTCACGTAACGACCAGGTTGCCACCGATATTCGCTTGTATGTCCGCGATGAAATCGACTTTATTCTCACCGAAATGAATCGCTTACAACGCGGCATTGTCGCCGTGGCCGAACGCGAAGCCGATACCATTATGCCCGGCTTTACCCACTTACAAACCGCGCAACCGGTGACCTTTGGTCATCACATGATGGCCTGGTATGAAATGCTGGTGCGTGATGTCGAACGCCTGCAAGATTGTCGTAAACGCGTCAATACCTTACCGCTTGGCTCGGCGGCTTTGGCGGGCACGACCTACCCGATTGACCGTGAATACACGGCGCAATTATTGGGATTTGAACGCATTAGCCAAAACTCGCTGGACGGCGTATCCGACCGCGATTTTGCGATTGAATTCAGCGCGTGGGCGGCGACCTTGATGATGCACTTATCGCGTTTTTCCGAAGAATTGATTTTATGGTCGTCGGCGCAGTTTCAGTTTATTGATTTACCGGATCGTTTTTGCACCGGTTCGTCGATTATGCCGCAAAAGAAAAACCCCGACGTACCGGAATTGGTGCGCGGCAAATCCGGGCGCGTGTATGGTCATTTGTTTAGTTTACTCACGCTGATGAAGTCGCAACCTTTGGCGTATAACAAAGACAACCAAGAAGACAAAGAACCGATTTTCGACACGATTGATACCGTTCGCGGTTGTTTGCGTGCTTTTGCCGACATGATTCCGGCGATGCAGGTTAAACGCGAGAACACCTACGAAGCCGCCAAACGCGGTTTTGCCACGGCCACCGATTTGGCCGATTATTTGGTGCGCAAAGGCTTGGCGTTCCGCGATGCCCACGAAGCCGTGGGGTTAGCGGTGGCGCATGGCGTTAAAAACGCACAGGATTTAAGTGAAATGTCGCTTGATACCTTAAAAGGCTTCTGCGACAAAATTGAGCAAGACGTGTATCAGGTATTAACCCTTGAAGGCTCGGTATCGGCGCGTAACCACCTCGGCGGTACCGCACCGGCGCAAGTCAAAGCGCAAATCGAAAAAGCCAAACACGCGCTAAACAACGCTTAAACCAGCGGCGATGATGCCGCTTGCTTTAAAACAACCGATTTGCACCTCGAATTCGACTTCGTGGGGTGCAAATAATGAATGCTTTCCCACCCCCTGTACTTGGTAATGAGGAATTCCCTTCATGCCGTGGACTGGCCGAAGGGGTTCGTTTATTTCTGCTTAGCCAGTCCAACCAACAGACTTACATCCGCTTCCCAGCAACATCCATAGCCTATCACTATCATCTTCTTTAAAGCATTTAATTAGCGCTATCGAATTCCATAATGTTAATCTATACCTGCATTAACGAAATTGATGCACTTCATTATTAAATCGGAGATAACACCATGGAAAATCAAGTACAAGACGTTTTTGCTCTACCGCGTTTAAACGAAGCCGCTCCAGACTTTAATGCCGTGACAACGCATGGTCGTAAAAAATTGGCCGACTATAAAGGTAAATGGTTAGTGCTTTTCTCGCATCCGGCTGACTTTACGCCAGTATGTACCACTGAGTTTATGGCGTTTGCCAAACGCCAACAAGAATTTGCCGAGCTTAATACCGAACTTTTAGGTTTATCAATCGACAGCCATCACTCACATAATGCTTGGGTAATTAATATCAAAGAGAAATTTGGCGTAGACATTAACTTCCCCATTATTGCCGACTTGGATATGAAAGTGGCTAAAGCCTATGGCATGGTGCATCCGGGTGCAGCGGATACCTCTGCCGTGCGTGCCACGTTTATTATCGACGACAAGGGCGTATTGCGTGCAATGGTGTATTACCCGATGAGCAATGGCCGCGATATTAACGAGTTTGTGCGCTTGGTAAAAGCGATGCAGACTTCGGATAAGCATGGTGTGGCGACACCGGAAGCCTGGCAACCGGGCGATAAGGTCATCGTGCCGCCTGCGGCGAATGTGGAAGAAGCGAAAAAACGCATGGAATCCGGCGAGTATGACTGCGTTGATTTCTACTTCTGCACCAAGTCGGTCTAAGCGTTAAAAAGTAGTATTATGCTCCATTGAAAACCCCGCTTCTGCGGGGTTTTTTATTCGCTTTGGGTCAAGCTATTGGATGTCGAGTGCGTGTTGATAGGCCGCTAATATATCCGGTTGATTTTGAATGGTTTGGTATGCATGGCGGCCGAGTTGTTCACGTAATGCGCCATTGATAAGAAGTTGGTTTAAACGCCGTTGTAAACTGTCATAATCCGCGCACACGATAATTGCGCCGTTTTGCCGAAATTCGGCTAATTCATCTTCAAAATCACTATTATCCCAGCCGGTCAAAATCGCTTTGCCAAATGCCGCCGGTTCTAAAAAGTTATGCCCGCCTTTTGGCACAAACGACCCGCCCATAATCACCAATTTAGCGTGAGCAAACCAAGGCATCAGCTGACCAAACGAATCATCAATCCAAATCGCCAGCGTTTGGCAGGCCTGCTTATCACGCGGCGCACTGGCTAGGCCAACCGCGATACCCAAAGCAACAAATTGACGATACAGTGCTTGGCCACGTTTCGCATGACGCGGCACAATCACCAGCAATTCGGCGCGTTGCAATGCTAGCCAACGTTGCGCAATGTCCGCTTCTTCACCCTGATGCGACGACGCGAGCAACACGTACTCACGCTCAATAGGACGGGGGAAAGCAGGTTGCGTTTTAAGCCCTGCGCGTTTTAAGTTGCCGAGCACCTGAATTTTTTCTGCCGCCGCGCCCAGCGCCATAAAACGGGCTTCTTCGACGCTGGAGCGCGCAAGAATCTGCGTCGTGTCGTTTAAACATTGCTGATATTGGCGTTTAAGCCAAGCCGGGGCTTTGAGGGTTTTGCGCGATAAGCGACCATTGATAAGGGTGATAACGATGTTTTGTTGGGCGCAAAGCCGATACAAATTCGGCCAGAGTTCAGTTTCTACTACCCACAATTTGCTGGGCTGACTGGCGCGCAAAAACCGTTTAAGCGCAAACGGCCAATCAAACGGACAATAACGTAATTCACAATTCGGCAAGTTTAACCCCTGTGCGGTTTGATAACCGGTGGGGGTATTGGTGGTGATTAACCAGGCCTGGTTGGGCTGGCTTAATGACGCGGATTTGACTAAGGTTTCAATCGCTTTCACTTCGCCGACCGATGCGCAATGAATCCAAATTGCACCCGACCTGGTGGTGGGGTAAAACAACCCCAAACGCTGCAAAATAAAGACTTTGCCGCCTTTACGTTTAAACGCATCCCACAAAATTAGCGCCACAATCAGTGGCGCTAATAAACGAATCAATAACTGATAAATCATCTGGAATTAATGGCCTGCTAACAGCAGGGCTTCCATGATTTCGATATCGCCGGGTACATCGACTTCAGGCGAATCATATTGGCTTAACACCACTTTGATTTTGTGACCGTATTCCAACGCACGTAGCTGTTCGAGTTTTTCAATGTCTTCCAATCGCCCCATCGGTAACGCATTAAACGTATCGACAAACCGTTTGGTATAGGCGTACACGCCGAGATGTTTAAACGAATCATGGTCCCAATAATCACGGCCATGCGGAATGGTGGCGCGCGAAAAATACAACGCAAAATCATTTACATCCGTCACCAGTTTGACATCTTTCGGGCTGGTGATTTCCGCCTCGTTGACGATTTTGAACGACAAGGTGGACATTTCAAATGAACCGTCATAATCCGCCGCTTTAAACGGCGCAATTACCGCTTCAATCGATTCGTGATGCACTAAAGGTTGGTCGCCTTGCACATTAACGATTAACGCATCGTCAGCCAGATTTAACGCTTTTGCCGCCGCCGCAATGCGATCCGTACCGGAGGCCGCCTCAGACGGCGTCATCACCACTTCGCCGCCAAACGCGCCCACCACTTCGGCAATGCGTTCGTCGTCGGTGGCGACATATACACCGGCCAGCCCTTGCGCTTTGGCAATGCGTTCGTACACATGCTGAATCATCGGTTTACCGGCAATCAGTTTTAACGGTTTACCCGGTAAACGTGAACTGCCATAACGTGCGGGAATAAAAACGTAAGTTTGCATGGGAATTCTCTTTTTACGATATTAACCACAGAGACACGAAGACACGGAGGATGGATTTGTTCCCTCTCCCAGCGGGAGAGGGCTAGGGAGAGGGAGAAATCCAGCGACCGGTTTTGTACGCTTTCGCCTTGTGCCCCGACTCCTTCGGCTTTTTGCCTTGCAAAAAGAGGCGTCGCTGGAGCACAAGGCTACGCGTACTAGCCTTCATAAAAGCTTATCTTTCGCGTCTTCGTGTCTCTGTGGTGAATCAATTACATTTTATTAAATAACGAACGCAGTAATTCAGGCGTAACGTGGGTTTGCCAGTCTTTGCCGTACACGTTTTCCCATAAAGGCGCTAGACCTGACGATACACGAATCATTTTCTGCATTTCGTCTTCCGACATGCCTTTGGTAATGCCTTTTGGTAAGGTGATATTGTGCTTTTTCATCATCTCGCGGAATTCGCGCACGCCTTCCGGATAAAACTCATCCAATACATCCATTGCGATACAGTTACCAATACCGTGGTGATAACCCAACACATACGACAAACCGTAAGATAACGCATGACACGCGCCCACTTGACTATAGGCAATACTTTGGCCGCCCATATACGAGGCCATCATCAATTTTTCATCAGAATCCGGGTGATCGTTCAAATACACTTCACGGCACAAATCGAGCGATTTTTCACCGAAAGCACGTGCAAATTCATTGATATAGGTGCCGTTTAACGCTTCGATACCGTGGATATAACAATCCATGCCGGTGTAGAACCATTGGTCAGTCGGTACGCCTTTAATTAAATCTGGGTCCATAATGATTTGGTCAAACACGGTGTAATCCGAGTTCATACCGAGTTTCTTTTCCGGGCCAGTTAACACCGTGGTGCGCGACGCTTCTGCACCCGTACCGGACAAGGTTGGAATACCCACATGATGCACTGCCGGATTTTTAATTAAATCCCAACCTTGGTAAGACGCTGAACCGCCTTCATTCGTCAACATCAGCGAAATCGCTTTGGCTAAATCGAGGGTTGAACCACCGCCTAAACCGACCACACTTACCGGATTTTTTCCCTTGCCGAATTTTTGTACTTCGACCGTTAACGCATCGACATAAGTGGTTTTAGGTTCATCGGTGACATCCACCCACAAAATCATGTCATGCGGTAAATTCGGAATACGACCTTCAAGTGGTTTGCCTTTGTGTACGCTGTCCACCGCAAATACCACAAAATCGCTGTCGGTTTGGCGTTGTTCCGCCAATACTTCATCCAGTTGGTTAAATGCGCCGCGACCAAAAATCATGCGTGGAACGGTTTTAAAATTACGAAATTTCATCTTAATCATCCTTTTGTTAAATCAGCAGGCCTGCTAATTGCCGTCTCTACTGTGTCAATTCGCAAAAAACAGCGGCTATTATTTAAATACCTTCGCAAAGGCATCAATGCGTTTTTGAATGTCGGCCTCTGTCCAGCTTAGGTTAATCAACATCGACAAAGTACGGCTCATAATGGCATCTGACTTAGGCGTTTTAACCTGCGTATAGTCAGGGCGATTAGCGACTAAATGAATCGGCAACTTCGCCGGCGCGCTCATAGTCTGGATATGCGCCCAGTTTTTGAAATAGTGCCAGTTATTGCCGTACCAATAAAATACCGCCGGAATGCCTTCGGCTTGCAAGCCCGCCAACACCTCGCGCGCGCGGGTTTCAGTTGGCAACATAATACTTAAAAAACCGGCGTTTTCATTGGCCTCGTCTGGGATGACACGGAACGATACTTCAGGATAGTGTTTTAGCGCGTCTTTTAAGGCTTTTTTATTGCGGCGCTGGATGTCTAAAATGCGATCCAATTTTTTCCATTGCGCGACACCGACGGCGGCATTCATTTCTGAAATACGGTAGTTGGCGCCCATAATCGGGTGTTTTTCCGCGCCGCGATCGGAGCCGATATGATCATGACCGTGATCCGAATACTGATGCGCATAGTCATAAATTTGGCTGTCGTTTGTTAATACCGCGCCGCCTTCACCGCAAGAAATGGTTTTCACCGAATC
>JAVETW010000109.1:0-3802 GCA_034005865.1 Thiomicrospira sp.
CGTTTCTACGCTGTGCTCATAAACGACCACCCCGCCCTACGGGCACCCCTCCAAAGGAGGGGAATTACCATCGCGTCCTAGGGCAACCTAGCCGACACTCTGTTCGTTTCTACGCTGTGCTCATAAACGACCACCCCGCCCTACGGGCACCCCTCCAAAGGAGGGGAATTACCATCGCGTCCTAGGGCAACCTAGCCGACACTTTGTTCGTTTCTACGCTGTGCTCATAAACGACCACCCCGCCCTACGGACACCCCGCCAGAGGAGGGGAATTACTATCGCGTCCTAGGGCAACCTAGCCGACACTCTGTTCGTTTCTACGCTGTGCTCATAAACGACCACCCGCCCTACGGGCACCCCGCCAAAGGAGGGGAATTACCATTGGAGCGGTGATGAATGCTTTAGCTTGCTGGGCGATTGGCGCGTGTTGCACGCGCCAGCGGAGAGGGGGGCTTAGAATTGGTAGTTGACGTTGAGTTTGAGGTTACGCCCGGGTTGGGTATAAGCGTCTTTGGCTTGGCTATTTTGTGCGAGGTCGCGTACGTCCGCCCAGTGGACGTATTTGGCATCGGTGAGGTTGTACACCCCGGCTTGAATTTGCCAGTGTTTGTTGATGTGGAAGTCGGCTAACAGGTCTAGATTCGTATAGCCGCCGGGTGACCAGTTGGTCGGGGTGGGGTTGGTTTTGCGTTCAACATGGGTGGCGATCAGTTCTAAGCCATAGTGGGGTTGGTCAAAGCGGACACCGGCAATGAGTTTGGCCGGATCAATGGTGCGTAAATCGGTTTTTTGGCCATTGCTTTGCACCACTTTGCCTTCGTTGTAGTTGTAGCCTGCCGAGACGCTCCAGGTTGAATTAACGTGCCATTTCGCACTGGCTTCGACCCCTTTCACTTCTGCTTTGGAACGGTTGACGCTTTGATAGGTGAGCGGATCGGCGACGGTACCGCTTCCGCGTACAACGGTGTTTTCGATAAAGTTTTTATAGTCTGTGTGGAATAGACTGAGGTGGTAGCTGAATTGGTTGTTGCGTCCGCGAAGGCCTATTTCATAGAGTTGGCTGGTTTCGGGTTTTAAGTTGGGGTTGGAGATGGTTTGATAGGGTTGCATGCCGCTGAGGTTGGTAAAGCCGCTATTGACATCGGAGGGCGTGGGGGCGCGAAAGCCTTCCGAGTATTGGGCAAAGTAGTTGAGTAAGTCGTGTTGTTTAAACACCAATCCAAGCTTGGCGGAAATAGCGGAATCGGATAGTTTTGCCGGCGTGAGTCCGGGGTAGAGCGGGTCATTTTTGCTGATGGCATTGAGTTCATAGCTATCGTAGCGTAGTCCGGGAATGAGACTGAATTGACCGATGACGATTTCGTCTTGAATAAACGCGCCGAGTTGGTTGTAGTAGCTATCGGGGAAGTCTTTGACCGGAAAGGCGGTGCCGCGTGGTGTGCCGTCGCGTAATTCTTTGATGCGATTCGTGCTGTAGTCCACGCCATAATTCAAGCGGTGTTGCAGCGTTTCGCCAAATTGTGATTCAAACACGCTACCCAAACCGAGAATGCGTTCTTGATAGCGGTTGTTTCGTGTGCGGTCGCTGAGACTGGGCAGCGAACCGTTACGACGTTCGTCGGTATATTGTGTATTTTGGGCATCTTGATGGTAGAGCGATACTTTGGCGTATTGCATCAGCGGGTTGTCGGCGTTTTGATAACGGTAGTCGGCTTTGATTAAATCACGTTGAATTTGGTCTTTGGCTTGTAGGTCGGTGGTGTCCCACCACATCGCGCCCATGGTGCTGCGTCCACGTCCGCTGAGGACATCGGTGCGAAGGGTGCGTTCGAGTTTTTCGCCGCTGAGTTTAAGTTGGTGTTGTTGATTGATGTCGTACACCACTTTCGCCAGCACATAGTCTGAACCGTTGTTTTGCGGGTTGGCACGGGTGCGCAAAGGGCCTTCGCCGCTGCGCGTGCCTTGGGTTTGGGTTTCACCGTAATCCCGTTTGGTATAAAGCAGCATCGCGGAGACTTTTTCGCCTTTCATGGCGATGGATGGGGTCATAAACCAACCGTTATCCGCCGAAGAAAAGCCGGTACGAATGGCCGCTTGTGTCGGTTTGCCCAAGGTTAATAAATCGTCCGGGTCTTTGGTGGTAAAACTGACCGCGCCGGCCAAGCCTTCGCTACCATAGAGGCTGGAGCTGGGGCCGCGTAAGATTTCGACCCGTTTGTAGCCTTCCGGTTCTAAGTAGTCGCCGCGTCCGGTAACCATCGGTCCAAAACTGAAGCTGGCGGGAATGCGTACGCCATCGCTGATAATCATCACTTGATTGCCTTCTAAACCGCGAATGTTAATGCCTTCGTTGCCGCCGCGTCCGGTGCTGCCTAATGCCGCTCCGGCACGCATGGGTTGCGACTTGACCGAAATGCCGGGTTGGTAGCGCAATAGGTCTTGTATATCACCGGCTTGGGTTTTTTCAATTTCGTTTTGATCCATCACGCTAATGGTGTTGGCTGTGTCAAGCGTGTCTTGTTCGGTAACACCGGCAATCACTGAAACCGTTTGGAGCGGCGTGGGACTTTGCGCCATGCTGGGTAGGGACAGCGGAAGTCCTAGTGTTAAGCAAAGTAGACGGCGAGAGGGTTTTTGTTTAAATATCATCATGTCACTCCAAGGTAATAAAATTAAAAAATACAACAGCATTCTGTCCACGAAGCCTTGTGGTCGCGGTGAGAAAACCTGTGGGTTAGGTGGCAAAGAGGCCGATAGCACAGCCGTTCGGCACAAGCGATGGCTTGAGTTGAACGTGATGTGTCAGTGGATATTTATCAGGGTGAGCGAGGGTCAGAGCCTGGCGTGATGCGTGAGAGCGGAGGTTAGCTTTCGCTGAGCTTAATCCACGCATTACACGCTTGTTGTGCAATGGGGTTAGTGATTGATAACACTTCTTGTCCGAACGTATCCATCAGTTTTAAATCGTAGCGCGTGCCTTGAGCCGAAGGGGTGCGTAACCACCAGGCCTGCTGAATGCGATCGAGCTTGAGTTGGAGTTTGAAGCCTGCATCGGCAATTAACAGAGATTGCTCAAGCTGGAGGAGTTTGCGTATTCGCCCAGTGTAGCTTTGTACGAGGGCGGGGTTGCGTGCGCTCAGGTGTAAGGTTAGTGCCTGACGTCGACATTGCTCAAAAATGGTCGGTAGGTGTGTGAGCGCAATCGGCCGACTAAAACGTGGGCTGAGGGCGTGGTAGACGGCGTTAAGATTGTGTGCGTGGGCTTTAAAAATCTGATTGGCATCTTGCGGTTGTTGCAGGTTTTGCCAAGCATGTTGTAAGGCGTGCGTTTCAATCGCGCGCGGGTGTGTTCGCATAGGTAGGCGTTGGCGCAAGCTTGGCGGCTCGTGGCCGTCAGCGTGACGTTGTAAGTGCTGGCGTAAGGCTTGGTGTGCTGCGCTGTCGCGTTCTTCTAGCGATTTTAATCGGTACAGCGGTTCGCCGCGGCGGTCATACAGGGTGAGTGTCGGTTTGGCTTGGCTGTCGTCGATTGCTATGTGATGCCATTTATTGAGAAACAGCGTGGCTTCTATCGAAGGGGTGATGCTGATCAGTCGTTGTTTGCGTTGCGCTAAGCGTTGAAAACGGCCAACGAGTTGATGTTCGAGTGCTGAGTTGATGAGGCTTGCTTTCCAAAATCCGCAGTCAGCGAGGCCTCTTATAAATGAGGCGTCCGGTGAGAGGATGTAACGGTTTGTCGGATGCGTGTGTTGGGCGCGTTGTTGGTTGGGCATGGTGTCCTCCTTATCCGTTAAGCCGGTTG
>JAVETW010000110.1:0-3762 GCA_034005865.1 Thiomicrospira sp.
ATCTGATGTTGTCGCCAACAGGCAAAATGTTGGTCATCGGCGCGGACGACCAAGCTTATGTCGCTAACAATGGCACGCTCACGCCCACCGCTTATCCGGCGGACGCGGCGGCATTAGACGCGGTCGGGACAACCGAGAGCGGACAACTGACCCAAGCGCAAATCGACGCGATTAAACCCTATAAGGTCTTGACCAGTGGCCGCGTCAGCTTGGAAATAGAAACCGCCCCAACGCTACAGTATCAATCTCAACTTGATGTGCTGGTCGATTGGGCGGAGGAATACGTTAAATTCACCGCCCAGACCGCCGGGCATTACAAATTCTGTTATCAAGAGCCGGAGGCCTAAGCATGGCGATTAGCTTCCCAAACAATCCAACGCTAGGCGAAACCTACCTTGCCGCTAACGGCGTGACCTATGAATACCTAGGCTACTGGCGCGCACAAAGCACCGGCGGCGCGGGCTTAACGCTCGAAAAAGAAGCCGAGATTTTTAATGCGATTGGCGAAAGAATTCCGCTTACCCAAAAAGGGGTGGCAAGTGGCGTGTGTCCGCTGGACGCAAATAGCCGCGTGCCGCTAAGCGCAATGCCCGAAGACTTTGACGTGCCAACGGTGACCGCGAATTTTGAAGTCACCGTTGGCACAGGCGGCGACTACGCCACAATTAATCAAGCACTTGAAGCACTGTCAGAGCGTCGTCCGGCTTATAACTACGAAGGCATCAACGCCACGGTGAGATTGCTGTCCGGGTTTTATATGCGTGAGCAGGTGTTTGTGCATGGGCTTGACATGGCTTGGGTGACAATCATCGGAGACGATCCGGTGACAATGGTTGAGCGCGCAAAGATAACGCGCGTGTTTACCGCCGAATACGGCTCAAACCTACGCGCTGTTTTTGGCGTGAAGAACGGCGGGAGGTTGCCGGTTATCAAACAGCTTTTTGAAGTGGACAACTCGTCCACTGTCACAACCTACGGCGTGCTTGCCATCGGCGCGGGGTCGTCCGCCTCGGTTTTACCCGGATTTGGGGTGCGTAAGTCCAGCGTGGGCGCCTGCGCCTATGACGCGGCGGTTTTACAAATCCGCTTAGCCGACTTCACCGGGTCACTTTTGCGCGGCGCGTCCGCTCAATTTGGCGGCATTATCAACGCCTACGGCGCGAAACTGCGCATGACCGACGGCGCCGACGGGGTCAACGATATTCGGGTAGATTCCGGCGGCATCATTAGCGCGCGCACAGCGGAGGGCGGCACCAATACGCCGCCAAACCAAGTTAATTTCAACGGGATTATTTTTCAATGAGCGAGTTTGACGACATTTTCAACGCCGCGTCAATGGATTTACTTGCCACCTTTGGCGATTTAATCACCTACACGCAGGCCGACGGCACAGCGCACACTTTTTTGGCGGACTTTAACCAAGCGCGCGATATCAACGGCGGCGACTACCAGACAAGCTATTTGGCGGCGACGTTTACGTTTCGGCCGGGCTTGGTTGAGCCGAAACCCGGCGACACGATTGCGCACGGCGGCACGCTTTATAAAGTCGAACGGCCTTTAAGCGGCGATGGCTATTTTACTGAGGTGGTGGTGGTATGAGCCTGTCCATTACCGTTGAACAAAGCGGGCGTGACGAACTGCTTGCGCTGATTGCCGACATCGAAAACGGCGCAGAAAAGGCCTTATACCGCACGCTAACAGCAACGCAAGACAAGGCAAAAATCGAGGCGAGTAAAAAAATCCGCACGCAGTTAAAGCTGAGCAAAGCCTACGTTGACGGGCATCTGTTCGTTGGCAAGCCGAGTTACAGCAACCTCAGCGCAAAACTCTACGCGACCAAGCGCGGCATTTTAATGAGCCGCTTTGACCATCGCTCGGCGAAAAAGGGCGGGGTGGATGTGAAAATCAAGCCGACCGGCGGCTATAAAAACCTGCCCGGCGCGTTTATTTTGCCCCGATTAAAAAACGTCGAGCTCCCCGGAATCGCGGTGCGTGAAAAAGGCAGGTTAAAAGTCTTGCACGCGCCGTCGGTGTCACAAGTATTAAACAGTTATATGCCCGAATTGCGCGACGAAATGGCCGAATTTGCCGCCGACCGACTGCGCAAAGAGGTCGAAACCATTATCAGACGAGGTAAATGATGCTCAAACGCACTGAGATATTAACCGTTTTGGCGGACTCGGCTAACGCCGTGCGCGGCAAGAAATACGCCAGCAACGCCGACTTAGGCCGCGCGCTGTTCGATGTGAGCGAGGAGGCGAGAGTGAGCGGCTACAACGAAATGACCGTGACCATACAGGTCGCGGTGCAATCGCTGTTTGACGCTTCCGCCGCCGCCAGCGTTGGCGAGGCGATTGATGTTGAGTTGGACACGATTGTGTCCGCGATTATCACCAAGCCGGCTATTTACGAAGTCGGCCAAAGCGTGCGCTACATCGGCGCGACCGTTGAATACCCAACGGCCGGCTCAAAAACAGCAGGCCTGGTCGCGCAATTCGAAGTCGTTTACACAACCTAATTTTTCTAAACTTTCTCAAAACTTTTTTCCCAACCCATAGCCTGAAAAGGAGATTTACCCATGTCTAACGAGAACGCCTTAATTCAATACGAGGGCGGACAAACGCCGCATCTTATCGAGGCAATGACCACTAATGACAACCAGATTTTCACCGCGACCTTCAAGCCCTTTTCCCTGCGCGAAGGGTTTGAAGTATCAGTCATGCCGCTTGGCTTGATTAACGGCGGCAAAATCACCCCGGGCGATGCCGATAGTGTTAATGTCGCCACCGCATTAGCGTCAATGCCGACCTTGTCAGCCGCTGACACGCTAGGCCAAGCCACGGTCACCGGCGCGGCATTAGTTTTGGCACGCCCCACGACCGGCACACACCTGATTTACTCAATCGTGATTAACGGATCGGGCGCGTTTGAAGCTATCGCGGGCGAAGAAGGCGCGGCCTTTAACGACACGCGCGGCGAATTCGGCGGCGCACCGTTTATTCCGGTTGACGCGATTGAAGTGGGGCAGGTTCGCCTCGCCTCGCAAGACAGCGCGGCGATTGAACAAAACGCGATTTTCCAAGTGCCAGGCCTGCATCAAGAAATGGCGGACTTCCCGCTATTTGACGTGGTGGCCGAGTCGGGGCAAGTGAAATTTAACGCGCCGCTTGCGGCGATTCACGTTGGCGGTACCGCCAAGCGCGTTTATGTGCGCGGCTATACGCCGCTGTTTGTTGACGTGCCGAGCGGTTCGGCTTGGAAAGCCGCCGAGAACAGCTACAGCACCAACTCGACGCAGGTGTACGGCGGAACAATCGGCTCAACGTCAAAAACGCTTAACGCCGCCGGATTTAACGCGGTATTAAAAGACGGCCACACCGACCCGATTATGTCGATTGTGGGTAAAAAAGGCTGGTTCAAGTTCAAGCAAAACCGCTACCGCGCACCATACCAGTTGACCCTTGGCACGCTAGGTCTTGCGCGTTCGTTCCCCGCAGATGGCAACGTAGAAGGCGCGTTCACTATCTCGCCTGCCGGTCCGTCTATCGACTTCCCCGCTTAACCGATTTGCCCCGAAAGGGGCTTTTTTTTTGAGCCGCGTTGTAAGTAAAAAGGGGTTCTATGTTTAACAGCAATGCCTTTAATCAAACCGAATTTAAACCGCGCACAGCGGGCATCCCTGTGCCACAACTCGCCGACTGGTTCGACGGCGAACCGATTTGGACGGTGCAATCCATGACCGCCGAGATCGGAAGAGCGTCG